>CAZWVE010000228.1:0-3127 GCA_964636925.1 uncultured Marinicella sp. | reverse complement strand
GTAAATCAGGTCGCAGGTGTTGTGTTTTGTTGTTCTCGAGCACATTCCGTTGTCGCGACAGTGGCAAGCAATGTGTTTTTTTTACGGTCATGACTTGTTTCACTGATCGGGGTAAGCGTGCCGGATTGATGTCAAGAAGCGGCCGCAACACAAAACATCTGTGTGCCATCAGGGTATGGGGCAGTTGCAAGGCGGGTCGATAAAAGGGTTTATCAGCATAGTACAAAATATCGATATCAATACAACGGCTGTGCCAGCGCGGATTGTGTTGTCGGCCCATTAATCGGTACTCAATGGTTTTTATTTTCTTTAGTAACTGCATCGGAGTGAGACGCGTTTTGATGGCAATCACCGTGTTGATAAAATCCGGTTGATTGGTGACGCCCCAGGCTTTGGTGCGGTAACGGGGCGCGCTGTTAATAAAGTATGTGTCCTTGAGTCGGCTGATGTGATTGACGGCAATCGACAGTTGTCTTTGCGGCCGGTCACGGTTGCTGCCGAGACCTAAATAAACGTGATAATCACCGGTCATGAACCGCTAACTGATAATCAATGGAGCGATTTTTGCGTTTCCCGTATATCAGGCTTTTAACGGCATCCGGTGGCATGTTTTGAATCTGAGTCCAAAACTCGGCCTGGTGCTTGAGTTTGCTGTCGATTTCACTTCGCAATAATAAAAAATCATAGCCGGCACGGAATCTGGGGTGGTGCAGGGTGGCATAGACCCCTTTGCCGAACATTTTGTTAAAACGTAACTGTAAAATCCACATTTGCCGTATGCCATTCTGGATGGCACGGGGAATCATGAGGCTTTTTTGTTGTTGGCTGAGTACCTGGCTGGCGGCATGGTGCAACGCGTCATGGGGCGGTTTGCCCTGTGCTCTGAGTTTTTCATAAAGATCGATACACGGCGGCCATAAGACACAAGCGGTCAGAAAAACAGGCGTCACTGACAGCCCTTTTTGCAGACGCTCATCGGTGTTGCTGAAGGCGTGCATTAACAAATCGTGCCAATGGTTGTGATGCAGATGATCGACCGCGATTGGGAAGAGGATTTTAAAGAGATCAAGGCTTATCAGTTTCTGATAGGCTTCGGCCATATTGCCGCAGTGAAACATTTTAACGGTTTCATCAAACAGCCTGGCAATCGGCACCTGATGTAATAAATGCCGATGGGCGGTAATTTGATGTGCCATTTCAGTGGGTAATTTAAGCCCTAATTTAGCTTCAAACCGCACCGCTCTCAGCATTCTTACGGGATCTTCAATAAACCGTTGATCCGCTTCGCCGATGAGTTTAAGTACGCCCAATTCCAAATCGTCAACACCGCCGACAAAATCCAATACCTGACGTTGATCGATGTCGTAGTATAAGGCGTTGCAGGTGAAATCTCGCCGGATGGCGTCTTGTTCAATGGTGCCGTAGACATTGTCGCGTATAATGCGGCCTTTTTTTAGGACCCGATCGCCACTGTCAGAGCCACGAAAGGTGGCAATTTCATACACCTGGCTACCCATATAAATATGAGCCAGACGGAACCGTCTGCCGATGAGCCGACATTGTCCTTTAAAGACTTTTTTGACATCTTCGGGCGTGGCATCGGTGGCAATATCGAAATCTTTGGGATGCAGACCCAATAACAGATCGCGAACAGCGCCACCCACCAGATAGGCTTGATAGCCAGCGGCGGTCAATTTACGGATAATTTTCTTGGTCGCTTTTGAGATTTCGCCGTGCGGCAAATGATGCTGATCAGAGCGATATATGAGAGGCTGATGATTTAGCAAGTTGGGTGGTTTAGTTATAGTGGCTTATAGTATAATTGCGTTTTTGATTAAATCAAGGAGCCATTTGAATGACTTTTGTCGTCACCGAAGCCTGTATTAAGTGTAAATACACCGACTGCGTTGAGGTTTGCCCGGTGGATTGCTTTCACGAAGGCCCTAACTTTTTAGTGATTGATCCAGAAGAATGTATTGACTGTACCTTGTGTGAACCTGAGTGCCCTGTGGACGCCATTTTCCCTGAAGATGACCTGCCGGCCGGGCAAGAACAGTTTCTCGAAATCAATGCCGAACTGGCTCCCAAATGGCCAGTGATTACCGCCATGATAGACGCCCCTGAGGATGCCGATGAATGGGCTCAGGTGGAAGATAAAATTCATTTACTTGATCGCGGTGATACAGAATAAATTTGATACCCTGTATGATCACGTTTCCCGGCGGCACAGCTTAGTCGGTGGTGTCGGCCACCGCGGCATCAAAAATACGGCTGAATAAATCATCAACGACAAAAGCGGACGGGGCTTTGAAGTCCATGGTTTGCAACCAAATTTGTTGTTTTTGCGGTAATTTCAGGCACGTTAATACATATTGTCCCGAGCGGTCGATGTAGCTGCTTTTGAAGGTGAACAGCTTTTTAAAGAAGCCCTGATCTTCAACGGTCTGATTAATGGGGTCGTCATAATATAAGGTCAGCTGGCAGTCATCCTCATTACTGTCAATAATATACCAATGCTCACCCAAATCACCGTTCATTAATTGCCAGGCGTCCTTGTCATTATAAATTTCCACGGTGGGTACGCCGTCGGCATCAATTATGATGACATTTTCATCCGCACTGCGGCGTTTGGCAAAAGCCATTTCAGGTGGTCTGACAGAATCAATTGATAATGGTTGCAGGTTGCTGTTAATCTCCGGTATGGATAACTGGCCGGTGTCTTGCGGCAAGTCCAGGCCGTCAACTTGTTTTAACGATTGCGTTTCCTGGGCGTCCAGATAAGGTTCTTCCTTAACCAAACGGCCACAACTACAGAGTAAGGTCATGAGACCGACAGTCATTATCACGTGTTTAATTATTTTCATTTTTGAGTAAACTCCTGTTCAATGGCAGCAATATGTTGATTGCGTTGTGCTTGATTTAATGACATCAGTTGTAAGGGACGACGGATGCCGGATGATAGCATTTTTGCCGCGCTCATAACAGCTTTAATCGGACCCGGATTGGGTTCTTGTGCCAGCAGTTGGTACAAAGGCTGTAAGGATTGATCCAGTTGGCACGCCTTGTTTATGTCACCCAGGGCGAGGGCATGACAGATTTGTTGCAAGGCCCTGGGGCGAACGTTGGC
>CAZWVE010000227.1:0-3137 GCA_964636925.1 uncultured Marinicella sp. | reverse complement strand
GGTATTTTCTCATATGCGGCGGTATGGTAAAAGGGTTTTGTGAAGATTACGTTAATTTTAAGAGGATAAAGTATGTTTCGAACACTCATTCTGATGATTTTTTTCGTCCAGCCAGTGGCTGCGATGAATACACCGGCGGGTCCCATGCTGGGACATGTGGCTTTGCGGGCGGCCAATATCTGGGTACAGGCACCCGATGCCGGTGAACTTACCCTGCATTACTGGGCAGAAGATCTATCTGACCATAAACTTCAGTTGACAGCTCAGGTTGATAATGAATTTGGTCAGAGCCACACTTTCCGGTTAAATAATCTGGAACCAGGCACCCGTTATCAGTATCGGCTTATGTTTAATGGCGAACCATTAAATGACGGCACCACTTATTCACTGACCACTCAGACCCTCTGGCAGTGGCGCACAGATCCGCCTGATTTTGAAATCATTACCGGCTCCTGTAACTTCGAAAACGAAGCTGCTTATGACCGTGCCGGCGACCCTTACGGAGGTCAGCATGAAATATTTGATCAGATCGCCACAGAAGACGCAGACATGATGCTTTGGCTGGGCGATAACTGGTATTACCGTGAAGTTGATTATGACGCCGAACAAAGTCTGCTTTACCGGGTTTTACGACATAAAAGTTATCCGCACCTACAAGCCATTTTCCAGAAATTCCCCAATTATGCCACCTGGGATGATCATGACTATGGCCCCGATAATTCCACAAAAAGCTATGCATTTAAAGAACAGGCTTTAAATATTTTCAAACATTTCTGGGCCAATCCCAGTTATGGCATGCCCGATCACCCGGGGGTATATACCAAAGTCAGTTTTAACGATGTTGATTTCTTCTTATTGGACAACCGCTACTATCGCGATCACGAGAACAAAATAGACGGACCAGACAAAGCCTATTACGGCACAAAACAACTCGACTGGCTGAAAAACCAGTTATTAACCAGTCGAGCACCTTTTAAATTTATCGTCGGCGGCGGTCAAATGCTGAATAATTACCACAAATACGATGGCTGGGATAAGTACAGGTATGAACGCGAACCTTTCTTAAAGTGGTTAAATGAGCAAAAAATCACCGGCGTGATGATGCTCAGCGGCGATAAACATCACACTGAATTACTCAAAGCCGAACGCGACAATGCCTATCCTCTATACGAACTCACCTGCTCTCCGTTAACCGCCGGCACCCACATCGACGCTTTGCCGCAAATCAGGCAAAATCCAAGGCTGGTGGAAAATACCCTGGTGGGAGAACGTAATTACTGCAAAATTGCTTTTTCAGGACCACGCAAAGATCGTCGACTTGAGATCAAAGTGCTGGGCGTCGAAGGCCAGGAATACTGGCGCAAACAAATTAAAAGCAGCGTACTTAGTTACGACCAGATCAAAGACTAAGACCCATTAGAATGACAAAGCAACGAGACCAGGAAAAAATCGCCCAGATTGAACAACGCAATCTGCGCTATCTAAATTTATTCCGCCTGTTTGCCGGTCTGTTCTTTTATATGCTGGTAAACGGTCATTGGGTGGATAATTTTTATGAAACGGATTATTTCCACCCCGGGGTTTTTTGGGCGGTTAATATCTATCTGGGCCTATCCGTGTGGGTCATGTTGACCACCTTTGTGTTATCACAAAATACCGTGATTGTTATCAGTAAAACCATGTTGTTTATGGATTTACTGTTTTTAATTTATATGGCCTATGCCAGCAATGGCTTTGCCCAGGGTCTGGCGATTTTACCGGTGTTGGCGATTGGTTCGGCAGCGATGCTCTATCGCAAACCGATTAACATCCTGATGGCACCTTTAAGTGCCACCGCCTTACTGTGGTTGATGCCGGAAGTCGTTGATTTTTCCGCCCAGGCAACCGTCAGCCAATCCAGTTTATTGCTGCATGCTTTGGCTTATTTTTTAATTGCCTTACTCGGCATTCGTCAATCGGTTTCCTACACCAGCACGGTACGCCTTTATAAAAGCCAACGAAAAACCATCAGCGGCCTGGAAAACATGAACCAGGTGATTATCGAAAAAATGTCTCAGGGCGTGATTGTTTACCAACATGATTATGTCGTTTTGCACGCCAATCAAGCGGCCAAAAATTTACTTAACAGCGATGAACTGTTTTTTATTCCGGACGCCATTATTGAGCATATGGAAAAGAAACAGGAAAGCCAAATTTATCACAGCGACCAGGGCTTAGACCTCTATATCCGAAAGGCCAAACTCAACACGGTTAAAAACTTTGGTGTGCTGTTTATTGAAGATTCCAGTTTTTTAAAAAAAGCCGCGCAACAACTCAACCTCGCCTCCTTAGGCAAACTCTCCAGTTCCATTGCCCATGAAATCCGCAACCCCTTAGCCGCCATAAGCACCGCTTCTGAATTGCTGGCACAATCCGAACACCTGCAAGAGGAAGACCGCCAAATCGCCAACATCATTACCAATCAAACAGAACGTGCCAACCACATCATCGAAGACATCCTGGCTATGTCACGCCGCACCACCGCCAAACCCGAAGCTTTGAATCTATTCGATGTGTTAAAAAGCCTCAAACAAGAACTTATTGGCCAGGGGCTGGGTGAACCCAAAAAAATTCATATTATTTGCCCCCGGGACAAAACCATCCATTTCGATGCCAAACACCTGCAGCAAATCTGCTGGAACCTGGGTAGCAATGCCCTTAAACACGGCCCGGAAAAATCCCTCACCATCAGTGTTCACAACAACCGCATCGACTTTAAAAACCCCGGCGAACCCCTGAAAACCAGCACCCAGAAAAACCTGTTCGAACCCTTCTTCACCACCCACACCCGCGGCACCGTGCCGTGGCGCACCACCCGGTCCTCCGACGTGTCACCGATGGTCACGTAGCCGCCGGGGATCGGGGACCCGTTCGGCGGCTGCAGGAAGAACGTGCCGCCCGCGGCCAGGATCAGGTCCAGCGCCGCCGCGTCCCCCACCGGGTCCGCGCCCGAATCCACCCGCATGTCATCCGTCCACACCGTCAGCGTGAACTCGCGCGAGCCGCGCAGGTCGTGCACGGCGACCGGGGTGCTGCGGCCCTTCACGTCGAACACGCCACTGCGGGAGCGGCGGCCGATCTCCGACCACTGCGCCACA
>CAZWVE010000226.1:1555-3164 GCA_964636925.1 uncultured Marinicella sp. | reverse complement strand
ATGACATGAAAATCGCCTGTGTGCATGCGCTGGCGAAACTGGCGCGTTTAGAAGTCAGCGATGTCAGTCGTGAAGCCTATGGTGGTAAAGAGTTGAGTTTTGGTCGAGAATACCTCATTCCCCAACCTTTTGATCCACGTATTTTATTGCATGTGGCGCCGGCTGCGGCGAAAGCGGCCATGGACAGTGGTGTGGCGAAACGACCCATTGAGGATTTAAAGGCCTATGAGCATCAACTCAGTGAATTTGTCTATCAAAGCGGCCTGTTGATGCGACCTGTGTTTGATCAGGCGCGTAAAGATTTAAAGCGGGTGGTGCTTGCCGAAGGCGAAGATGAACGTGTGTTACGGGCAGTATTGACCATCAACAGCGATCAACTGGCAAAACCCATCTTAATCGGACGTCCCGATGTGGTGCAATCCAGGATTGAACGTATTGGCATTAATCTCACTATCGGTGAAGATTTTGAATTAGTGAATCCGCAAGATGACCCCCGCTTTAAAGAGTACTGGATGTTATACCACCGGATCATGCAACGCCGGGGCGTCAGTCCGGAAATTGCCAAAGCGGTGGTCCGAACCCGAACCACCGTGATTGCCGCTTTAATGGTGAAACGCGGTGAGGCGGATGCCATGCTGGCCGGTCTTAATGGTCGTTATCATAAAGTGTTACAACACATTATCGATGTCATTGGATTAAAAGATCAAACACCGTCCAGTTTAAGTGCTGTGGCTACTGATCGGGGTAGTTATTTCATCACGGACACCAATGTCAACCCCAATCCCACTGCTGAAGAAATTGCCAGTATGGCCATCAGTGCAGCTGAACGCGTGAAAGCGTTTGGCAAAACACCGCGTTTAGCCTTACTGTCTTATTCTAATTTCGGTACCCGAGATGGTGATAGTCCTGAGAAAATGCGTGCCGCACTGGCCTTAATTAAAGAACAAGCTCCAGAGCTACAGGTGGAAGGTGAAATGGATGCCGAATATGCGTTGGTACCAAAAATACGATCGCAAGTCTTTCCCAATGCCCAATACGACCGTAAGGCTAATTTATTAATAATGCCTAATTTGGACACTGCCACCACCGCCTTAAATATGATAAGATATTTTTCTGAAGGCGTGACTGTAGGTCCCATGCTCATGGGTACACAATTACCAGCGCATGTGCTCAACCCCTCATCCTCTGTTCGCAGAATTTTAAACATGGTCGCCATCGCCGCTGTTGACGCCCAAAATACATTATCGAAGTGATATTATGACAAACATTAAAACCCAACATGATATTGATGAATTAGAAACACAGGAATGGCTGGATTCACTGAAAGCCGTGATTGCTGAAGAAGGTCCTGAGCGGGCCCATTTTCTCATTGAACAATTGATTGATTTAAACCGCCGATCCGGTGGTCACTTACCCTATCAGGCGACCACTGCTTACTTAAACACCATTCCGGTGACAGAACAAAAACAATCACCCGGCGACAGTGATTTGGAATGGAAAATCCGCGCCATAATTCGCTGGAATGCCATGGCCATGGTGGTACGCGCTAATCGTCGCCCCGGTTCATTGGGTGGTCACATTGCTTCATTCGCGTCAGCCGCAACCATTT
>CAZWVE010000226.1:0-1455 GCA_964636925.1 uncultured Marinicella sp. | reverse complement strand
CGCCCCGGTTCATTGGGTGGTCACATTGCTTCATTCGCGTCAGCCGCAACCATTTATGATGTTGGTTTTAACCATTTTTTCCGTGGTAAAGACCATGATTCCGGTGGTGATTTGTTATATGTGCAAGGTCACAGTTCGCCGGGGTTTTATGCCCGCGCTTTTTTAGAAGGCCGTATCAATGAACAGCAATTGGATAAATTCCGGGAAGAAGTCGGTGGCGAAGGTTTGTCTTCCTATCCGCATTCGTGGTTGATGCCTGATTTCTGGCAGTTTGCCACGGTGTCCATGGGCTTAGGACCGATTCAAGCGATTTACCAGGCCCGTTTCATGAAGTACCTGCAAAGTCGCGGCATCATCGAAAAAACTGACCGCAAGGTGTACTGCTTCCTGGGTGACGGGGAAACCGATGAGCCGGAATCTTTGGGGGCTATTTCATTGGCTGGCCGGGAAAACCTCGATAATCTGGTGTTTGTTATTAACTGTAATTTACAGCGTCTGGATGGTCCGGTGCGTGGTAACGGCAAGATTATTCAGGAACTTGAGGGCGTGTTCCGTGGGGCCGGCTGGAATGTCATTAAAGTCATTTGGGGCTCTTACTGGGATAAATTATTCGCCAAAGACAAAGACGGCTTATTGCGTAAGCGTATGGAAGAAGCGGTCGATGGTGACTACCAAATGTATAAATCCAAAGACGGCGCTTATGTGCGTGAACACTTCTTTGGCAAGTATCCTGAACTTAAAGCCATGGTTTCACACATGACCGATGAAGACATATGGCGTTTAAACCGGGGTGGCCATGATCCGCATAAAATGTTCGCCGCTTACAGTGCAGCCACTTCGCATGAAGGTCAACCGACAGTAATTCTGGCGAAAACCGTGAAAGGATATGGTATGGGTGCCAGTGGCCAGGCCGCCAATACCACCCATCAACAGAAGAAAATGGACACCGAAGCGATTCGGGAATTTCGGGATAAATTTAATGTGCCAATTAAAGACGAGCAGCTTGAAGACGAGCCTTACTATAAGCCTGATGAAGATTCTGAAGAAATAAAATACATGCTGGCACGGCGGCAAGAACTGGGTGGGTTTTTACCACAGCGCAGCTATGACGACCAACCTTTAGAGATCCCGGAACTGGGGGCCTTTGAAAGTATTACCAAAGGTTCCGGTGATCGGGAAATTTCGACCACCATGGCCTTTGTTCGATCTTTGGCGGTGATGTTGCGTAATAAAGACATCAAAGAAAAAATCGTACCGATTATCTGTGATGAAGCCCGAACATTTGGTATGGAAGGTTTATTCCGACAGCTCGGTATTTATTCCCATCAGGGTCAAAAATATGAACCGGAAGACTCAGATCAATTGATGTTTTACAAAGAATCTGAAGACGGCCAGGTGCTGCAAGAAGGTATCACCGAAGCCGGCGCCATGTGCTCATGGATTGCCGCCGCGACG
>CAZWVE010000225.1:0-3187 GCA_964636925.1 uncultured Marinicella sp. | reverse complement strand
GATCCCTTAGTTACATTCATGGAATCAGAACGACAAGGTGATTTTATTCAGGGTGATTCAGGCCCGCAAGTGGATGGCTTGTTCGGCGCCAGTGCGTTAGTTATGAGTCATGATGGCAAACACGTCTATGCCACTGGATTAGGTAGTAATGCCGTGGTTCAATTTAAACGTGATAAGAACAGTGGTACGGTGCCTGCCACAGCTGAAAGTCATTTAACATTTGAATTTAGTTACGTTAATAATTTTAGTAATTTTACAAATTTAGTTGATTTAGACAGTATCGCGATAGCGCCTAATGATAAATTTATCTATGTGGCCAGTTCAGATCAATCGAGTCTAACGGTGCTGGAGCGTGATTCTCAGGGTGATTTAACGTATGTGGAAAGTCTTGTGCACCAAACCAATCAGCCTGACGGCTTACTGGGTATATCGGATATGGTGATTGATCAAAGTGGTCAGAATTTGTATGTTTCAGCGCGTTATCAAGCTTCAGTGACACATTATAAAATTGATGGATTGACGGGTCATTTAACACTACAAAGCAGTATCGCAAACGGTGATCCCGGCGTGTCCGGATTAGCTGGTGCCCGAGCTGTGGCGCTGTCGCCTGGTGAGGAACACCTGTATGTTGCTTCCGGAATAGATGATGCGGTTGTGGTTATTGCCCTGGATGATGCTGATGGCAGTATGTCATTTGTGGCTCGTAATTTAACAGCGGGCGACCAACCCCGTGATGTGGTTGTCAGTGATGATGGTGATCATGTCTATGTGGTGTCATCTAATGACAGCAAAATATCTGTCTTTCAACGTATTTCAAACCCTACCAATAATCAATTTGGTGAATTAGTTTTAATTAAAACCTATCAGGATGGTATAGGTGGATTTAATTATTTATCAGGTGCCAGACGAATTGTTATCAGTCCTGATGATACCCGATTGTATGTGGCCGCCGAATTTGATGATGCCATAACGGTTTTGGATCGCGACGATAACCCCAACAGTTCAAGCTATGGATTTTTAACCATGGTTGAATTTCAAATCGATGGTCTGAACAGTGACTATGGCTTTGAGCAGCCTTACGATTTGATTGCCAGTTATGATGGTCGACATGTCTATGCGACCGGTTTTGCAGATCATGCCATCAGTGGATTTATCTTAGGGTCGGGATCCAGTTGTGCAGCTCAAGGCAGTGGTAATATTGAGGATCGTGTCGACATTGGTGCCAACGGCACGTTAACCTATCAGATAAATGCCACTATTCGGGCCAACGCAGAAGGTGATCTAATCACCCAAGGTGTGGTTATACCGCCCGACAATTTCACATTTAATGACAATGCGGATAATTGTCCGACCAGCTCAAATGATGATGTATGTGACAGTGATACCACTGAATTAACACCCATGTATGATTTAAGTTTGAGTAAAAGTGATGGTCGAATATCTGCCGTACCCGGACAAGCAAGTGTATATGAAATTATTGTCAATAATAACGGCCCAAGTGATGCCATTAGTCGGACTGGTGAGACCATTCAAGTACTCGATATTCTTAACCAAAGCTATAATCCAAGTTCAGTGAGTTGGACCTGTGAAGCCATTGGCTCCGGTTCACTGCAACAAACACAGGTTTTATTGGACGACAATGATGTCAATGATTTTGGGCTGCAAGGAGTGGCGGCAATTGCTTACAGCGAAGACCTGGCCGGGTTGGGACCACATATCGTCACCGCCAGTGTTTTGGATGACACCATCAGTGCCTTCTCAATTGATATATTAACCGGTGAATTGACCTTTGTCGCTGCTCTTGAAGCCGATAGTAACAACTATCTTCAAGGTGCTCGAGATATCATACTGATTGATAATGATATTTATGTGACGTCGCAAGTGGCGGATGCACTGGTGAGAATATCAGCGAATGACAATGGTGGCTTATCATTGCAATTCGAACAAGCAGCGCATTTTTCCAATGGTGTCTTTGGTCTGAACCAAGCTCTGGCTTTAACGGCCTCCAACAATGGTGCGCATATTTATGTGGCCGGTGCCAATGCCAATGCGCTGGTGGTTTTTGAACGTGATATGAATACCGGCGTACTGACCAATGTACAGATTATTGAACAAGGTCTGAATGGTGCTGACGGACTCAGTGGCATTAATGATGTGGCCATATCTGCAGATGGCTATTCAGTGTACACATCAGGGCTGAATCAATCAGCCATTGGTGTATATCAAAGAGATTTAGCTACCGGTCAACTAAACTTTCAGGTACTTGTCGATTCGGCATTGCTTGGCGTTGATTTATCCGGCATTTCAGCCCTTATTGTCAGCCCTGACGATGAACATATCTATGTCTCCTCTGCCGGACAAAATAAATTGTTCATTTTCAAAAGGAATACGGTCGACAATAACAGTCCGAATTATGGTGAATTGGCCTTAATAGCAACCGTTAATCAGGGAGAACAGGGCGTGTCAGGTCTATTGAGTCCTGCCAATTTGAACATTAGTGATGATGGGCGACATCTGTATGTGGCCGCAGAACAGTCAGATGCTTTGTTATGGTTTGGCCGTGATAAGGAAACAGGATTACTGACATTTGCCGGTCTTATCAGTGATCGTTCCGGCGTCAATGATGGTTTGAATGGCGTCATTGATATAGCGATTAGCGATAATGGATTAACTGTTTATGCCGCAGCCAGTCAGGACCATGCCATCAGTGCCTATCAACGTCGTGCCGATTCAGAATGCCCATCATCCGGTGTTGGCAACATCAGTTTAAATAATGACACCGAAGGTGTCGAAGTGAGTGTCGCCGCACAGGGACAATTAATTTTCCGCTTAACCGCAGAAGTCGCCAGTAACGCCACTGGTAGTGTTGTTAATGAAGCCGGTGTCTATGCCTGTCCTACCGGACATGGTGGCGCTGTCACTGATTGTGTGGGGTCAGAATTAGATACTGATAATAATGTCGACGATGACATTAATACAGTCAATACCAGTGCTGATTTGTCCATTACAAAAACGGACGGGCTGGCAATATACGATGGCTTACTCGGTGCTGTTCGTATCGCTGGCACCAATAAACATGTGTATACAGCGGCACGTGGTGACAATGCCATTGGTGTATTTAGTCGTGTAGAAGATCAAAACAGCCCTGATTTTGGGCAACTTAATTTTGAACAATCTGTACTGAATG
>CAZWVE010000224.1:0-3219 GCA_964636925.1 uncultured Marinicella sp. | reverse complement strand
CGGCACCCTGACCCTGGCAGTCTCTGATCAGGCCAAGCCGGCGGCTATTGCCGAATTACAACGTTTATCAGGGCAACCGGTTGAGCTTAAGTTTTTTAATGAAGCCGAATACCGTAAGGTTATTCAAAAAATATATCACCATCAACAATCCATGACCGACGATGTGGTCGCCGATTTAGACAGCAGTGAATCGGAACTGGCGCAGGTGGCAGAAGTGCTGGCTGAGCCTGAAGATTTATTGGAAAGCAAAGACGATGCCCCGATTATTCGGCTGATTAATGCCCTATTAGCCGATGCCGTAAAAATGGGCGCTTCAGACATTCATGTGGAACCCGGTGAACAGCAATTATCCATTCGATATCGTGTCGATGGTGTCTTACAGGAAGTATTAACACCGGATCGGGCGCTGGCCGGCTTAATCGCCTCACGCATAAAAATCATGTCGAAACTGGAAATTGCTGAAAAACGATTGCCGCAAGACGGCCGCATTTCATTAAAGATTGCCGGTCATCCGATTGATGTGCGGGTATCCACCATCCCCGGTGCTTTTGGCGAACGCATCGTGATGCGTTTGCTGGATAAACAAAGCGGTCAATTGTCATTAAAACAACTGGGTATGAACGACACCCATTTAGCGCAAATGCAACAACTTTTACAATTGCCACACGGTATTATTCTGGTGACCGGACCCACCGGATCCGGTAAAACCACCACCTTATATGCAGCCTTAGAAGCTTTAAACGAACGATCACGCAATATTATGACCATTGAGGATCCGATTGAGTACCATTTGGACGGTATCAGTCAAACCCAGGTCAATAATAAAATCGATATGAGTTTTGCCCGTGGTTTACGGGCCATTTTACGACAAGACCCCGATGTTATTATGATTGGTGAGATTCGCGACTTAGAAACCGCAGAAATCGCCATTCAAGCCAGTTTAACCGGGCATCTGGTGTTTTCCACATTACACACCAACACCGCCATTGGTGCCGTGACGCGCTTAATTGATATGGGTGTGCCACCTTTTTTACTGGCATCATCTGTCAAAGCCATGATTGCCCAGCGCTTGGTGAGACGGCTTAATCCCGAACACCGTATTGAACAACAACTGACTGCGCAAAGCCGGGAAACGTTGGGGTTAGCCGCGGATGTGCCGTCTATTTATCAAGCCAACGATCAATTGCCGATTCAACAAGCCTACAGCGGTCGTGTCGGCATTTACGAAATCATTATTATGACCGAGCAACTCAAAGCGCTGATTCATGAACAACGCAATGAGTCGGCCTTGGCTGCTGAAGCCCGCAAACAGTTTGCGCCTATGGCCGCCGATGCCCGTGAAAAATTATTGGCCGGAATCACCTCGGCAGATGAAATAATGCGGGTTTTGAGTGAATAGTCATGGAGGCATTTGAATACACATCTTTAGATGCCACCGGACGCACTAAAAAAGGCATTATTCAGGCAGACAGTGCCAAACAGGCGCGCCAACTCATTCGCGCCCAACAGCTGACCCCCATCGATGTTCAGCAAGTTATCGAGCGTCAGAGCAACAGCGGTGATACCCGTCGGTATCGGTTACGCTTTAAAAAAAATGAATTACCGTTAATTATTCGGCAACTGGCGACCCTGGTGGAAGCCGGTTTGCCCATTGACGATGCCTTACTGACCCTGCAGGAACAAAGCGACCATCGTAATACCGAGCGTATTTTATCAACCCTGCATGCCAAGGTTATGGAAGGCCGGTCATTGGCTTACGCCATGCGCTTATTTCCCAAAGCTTTCGATGAACTGGTGGCCACCAGTGTCGAAGCAGGTGAACAAGCCGGGCAGTTGGCGGAAGTTTTACTGCAATTGGCAGACTACCTGGAAACCCGCGAAACCCTGGGCAAAAAATCCATGTCGGCGTTAATTTATCCGCTTATTTTGATTGTGACAGCCATTGCCGTGGTGGCCGGATTAATGGTCTATATTGTGCCTAAAGTCATTGATGTGTTTGCCTCGGCCAATGTCGCTTTACCGCTGATGACACAGATATTAATTGCCATCAGTGATTTTCTGAGCCAATACGGTTGGCTGTTGTTATTGGTGTTGGCGGTGCTGTTATTGGCTTTTTTCACAGCCTTGCAAAAACCAGAATTTAAACTGGCCTGGCACCGTTGGGTGCTTAAACTGCCGGTTTTTGGCGCTTTGACACGCACCGCGCAAAGTGCCCGGTTTACCCGAACCTTAGGGATACTGACCCACAGCGCGGTGCCGATTGTTTCTGCCTTGTCGCTGGCCTCTCAGGTGGTGCGTAACGAAGTCATGAAACGCGCATGTCAGCAGGTGGCCGCGGCGGTACGGGAAGGCGCTTCCCTGGCCGGTGCCATGCGTTCGGTGGGTGAGTTTCCTTCGCTGACAGTCAAGTTAGTGAATTCCGGTGAGCAAAGTGGTCGTCTCAGCGACATGCTTAATCGTATCGCCATGGTGCAGGAACGGGACGTCGAGAATAAACTTACCACCCTGACCAATGCCATTCAGCCCCTGGCGATTTTATTTGTGGGATTAATGGTGCTGTTTATTGTGTTGGCCATGTTGTTACCGATTTTCCAAATCAACACCTTACTTAATTAAGCCATGATTAGCTTTAACCGTGTCAGTAAGTCCTATGGTAAACACAGCAAGGCGCTGGCTGATGTCAGTTTCGAGGTGGACGCCGGCGAGATGCTATTTTTAACAGGGCATTCAGGTGCCGGTAAAACATCCATTCTTAAGCTGATCATGCGCATAGAGACCATTTCCTACGGTCAGGCCGAGGTTAATGGTCATAATATTCGGCATCTCTCTGACACCCAACTGCCACACTATCGGCGTGATTTGGGGATGATTTTCCAGGATCACCGGTTATTGGAAAATCGCACTATTTTAGATAATGTCGCGATGTCCATGTGGCTACGCGGCTTTACCGTAAAAGAAAGTCGTAAACAAGCACGGGTTATTTTAGGGCAGGTGGGTTTGGCAGAAAAAACTCAATTTTATCCCAGCCAACTATCCAGTGGTCAACAACAGCGTGTCGGTATTGCCCGCGCCATTATCTCAAAACCGGCAATTTTACTGGCTGATGAACCGACCGGTAATCTGGATCCGGATTTATCGTTGGAGCTGATGGATTTGTTTATGCGTATTAATAAAAATGGTACGACCGTGCTCATTGCCTCCCATGATTTAATTTTGATT
>CAZWVE010000223.1:0-3239 GCA_964636925.1 uncultured Marinicella sp. | reverse complement strand
AGCTTTAACAATCGCTTGGGCACCCATGTCACACAAACGGTCGTGTAAGCAGCCGGCGGTGTCAGCAGCCGTAATCGTGGTTTTTTCACAAAAGTAAACCGGCCCGGTATCGAGACCGGCTTCCATTTGCATAATACAGACTCCGGTTTCCCTATCGCCGGCCAGGATGGCCCGATGTATCGGTGCCGCACCACGCCAACGCGGCAGCAAAGAGGCATGTATATTCCAGCAGCCCAGGCGTGGTAAATCCAACACCGCTTGTGGAATAATGACACCATAGGCCACCACCACCATAAGGTCTGCCTGATAATCGGCAATTAACGCCCGGGTTTCCGCATTTTTCATGCCGATGGGTTGATGTACGGTCAGACCCAGGTTTTCAGCAGCCTGTTTGACCGGGGTCTTTTGCTGCTGTTGGCCACGACCGCGGGCTTTATCCGGTTGTGTGAAAACCGCTAAAATGTCATGCCCGGCAGCATGCAGTTGTTGTAAAGGTGGCACGGAAAATTCAGGTGTGCCGCAAAATATAATACGCATATCAGTCCTGTGAGCCGTCGTCTAAAGGCAGTGAAATTTGGGAAGGTTTAATGGTGCCCTGACCATGAAAAATTCGTTTGTATTCTGCCCGTGAAACAGACACATAACGCTCATTTCCGCCAATTTGAATTTGTGCGCCGCCGGTAATGGCCTCACCCTGTTCATTGATGCGTATGACCATGGTTGCTTTTTTGCCGGTGTGGCAGATGGTTTTCAATTCACACAATTCATCCGCCCAGGCTAACAAATACTGACTGCCTTCAAATAACTCACCCTGAAAATCAGTGCGCAGACCGTAGGCCAACACCGGGATATTCAAGCGATCGACGATATCTGTTAACTGATGAACCTGCGCTTTTGTTAAAAACTGTGCTTCATCCACAAGCACACAATCTGTCGGTAACTGTGCCTTTACCAACTGATATAAATCGCTGTCCTGCTGAAATAATATTGATGGTGATTGTAATCCGATACGTGATTTAACCACACCTCGACCGTATCGGTCATCGATTGAAGATGATAAAATCAGGGTTTGCATACCACGTTCCCGATAATTATGACTGGATTGCAACAGGTGCGTGGTTTTACCGGCATTCATGGCGGAATAATAAAAATAGAGTTTGGCCATAGGTGTTGGAAAATCGGCTATTTTAGCAAATAACCGCACGTGACATGAACCTTAATGATGAAGCCCTGTCTCATCAAAGCCATAACGATTAATAATCCGATAGAATTCATTTTATGACATCACACTATATACAAATTATGGTTAGCATCAATGATTCCGAGCAGGCTGAAAAAATAATTAAAGCCTTATTACATGATCGTCTCATTGCCTGTGGTCAGTGTCTGCCAAAAATGACCAGTTATTATCGCTGGCAGGATGAGCTGTGCAGTGATGAAGAATATTTAGTCTTATTGAAAACCCAAAAACAGCACTTTCAAGACGTTGCACAATGTATTAAAAAGCACCACCCTTATGAAGTGCCTGAAATTATTGCCATGGACATTGTTACCGGCAATGAAGATTACTTAACCTGGATTAAAGATGAAACCACATTCTAAGAATACCCTGTTGGCCTGTTGGGCTTCGCTACTGTTAACCGTATTAAGCACACCTGTCGCAGCAATGAATGCGGATGAAGTTTTACACCCCGATGAAGCCATGGTGCCTTCGGTTAAAGTCAGTGGTGACCGCATCGATGTCACCATCGATGTGGCCGATGATGTTTACCTGTATCGTCACGCCCTGGATATTATCGGCCATGATCTGACGCTCGATAACGTCGATGCGGCCATTCCGGCGGGTCTTAAAAAAGAAGATCCTTACTTCGGAGAAGTGCAGATTTATCGCCATCAGTTGTTGCTTTCTCTGCCATTTTCTGAGGTCGGTCAACAACCCAAGTTAACGGTGAAATACCAGGGTTGCGTGGATGCGGGAATCTGTTATCCGCCACAAAAGAAAACCTTCGATTTACAGGGTCAAATTAAACCGGTGAGCGCTTCAAAAGGAACAAACCAAAGCGATGATTTATTGCAGCTGGGGCAAGCCAGTCAAGGTTTTTTTCCGGGTAGTCAGTCCTTTATATCCATGGATGAGGCCTTTAAATTTGAAGCCATTGCCGGTGATGCCAATACCCTGTTGGCACGCTTTACTATGGCGCCCAATATGTATCTTTACTTAGATCAATTGCAGTTTAGCAGTGAAACGGACGGTGTTCGGGTCGGTCAACCGAGTTACAGCGAAACCGTTGAAAAAGATGACCCGGAATTTGGCCGGGTGCAGGTGTTCTATGATCTTGCTGAAATAGAACTGCCATTAATTCATACACAACAAGGCATCAATCGCATCACCCTGCGGGCGGATTATCAGGGTTGTGAAGACGGCAAGATTTGCTATCCACCCGCTGAAAAACTAATCACCGTGGATTTGCCGGCCGGTGCCGTGGTGACGCCGGCGGCCCGACAGACTGAACAGACCGATGTCACGGTAGAATCTGCTGTGCTGTCAGAACAGCAACAATTGACCCGGGATATCGCTGCCGATGCCAAATGGTGGACGGTGTTAAAATTCTTCGGCTTTGGTTTATTGCTGGCTTTAACACCATGTGTGTTTCCGATGATTCCGATTCTATCCTCGTTAATCGTCGGCCAAAATGTACGCAGTACCTCAAAAGCTTTTTTGTTGTCACTGGTGTATGTCCTGGCGATGGCGTTGACCTATACGGTGGTGGGTGTCGTGGCCGGTGTGTTGGGGGCTAATTTACAAGCTATTTTCCAAAAACCCTGGATACTTATCACATTTTCATTGGTGTTTGTGTTGTTGGCCTTGTCCATGTTCGGTTTCTATGACCTGCAATTACCGGCCAAGTGGCAAAATAAACTGTCTCATCTTTCCAACAAGCAAAAAAGCGGATCTCTGATCGGTGTCGCCGTTATGGGTTTGTTATCTGCCTTAATCTTTGGACCTTGTGTGGCACCGCCGTTAGCGGCTGCCGTGATATACATTTCCACCGAGCAAAACGGTGCCGTGATGGGTGGCCTGGCGTTGTTTACTATGTCCATGGGTATGGGCGTGCCCTTATTGCTGATCGGTGCCACCGCCGGTAAATGGATGCCACAAGCCGGTGGCTGGATGAACGTGGTGAAATCCTTTTTCGGCATTGCTTTACTCGGTATGGCAATCTGGTTTATGGCGCGCA
>CAZWVE010000222.1:0-3242 GCA_964636925.1 uncultured Marinicella sp. | reverse complement strand
TAAGGACTTTCCGTTGATTGGTAATGTTGAAGTTAAATATGATGAAGACAAAAAACGGGTGGTTTATCAGCCGGTCTCTATCGAGCCGCGTGTGCTGGTGCCTAAAACCATTCGACGTGATTCACGTTATGTCGATAATACCGCCGATCAGGAGAATTCATAATGGCTGAAATTAAAAACTATACCATGAATTTCGGGCCGCAACATCCGGCCGCTCATGGGGTATTGCGACTTATTCTGGAAATGGACGGCGAGGTCATTACCCACGCCGATCCGCATGTGGGTTTATTACATCGCGCCACGGAAAAATTGGCCGAAACCAAACCCTTCAATCAATCGATTGGTTATATGGATCGCCTCGATTATGTTTCGATGATGTGTAATGAGCATGCCTATGTGCGAGCCATTGAAAAATTATTACACATTGAAGCACCGATACGTGCCCAATATATCCGCACCATGTTTGATGAAATTACCCGTATTCGTAACCATCTGATGTGGATAGGTACCCATGGTCTGGATTTAGGTGCCATGGCGCTGTTTTTATATGCTTTTCGGGAACGAGAAATGTGTATGGACATGTATGAAGCGGTTTCCGGTGCGCGTATGCATGCGACCTATTATCGGCCCGGTGGTGTGTATCGGGATTTACCTGAAAAAATGCCGCAACACAAAGAAAGTCAGTGGACCAAGGGCAAAGATCTGAAAGAAGTTAATGAATGGCGAGAAGGTTCTTTGCTGGATTTCATTGAAGCCTTTGCCAATGATTTCCCATCAAAATTGGCAGAGTATCGTACCTTATTGGAAGAAAACCGAATTTGGAAACAACGTACAGTCGGTGTCGGTGTGGTGTCACCGGAACAGGCCAAAGCCTGGGGCTTTACCGGTCCCATGTTGCGTGGCAGTGGTGTCGCCTGGGATTTGCGTAAGAAACAAACCTATGCCGCCTATGACAAGGTCGATTTTGATGTGCCCGTGGGTGTTAACGGAGATTGCTACGACCGCTACCTGGTGCGTATGGAAGAAATGGCGCAATCTACCCGCATTATTAAACAATGTGTTGCCTGGCTGCGGGATAATCCCGGTCCGGTGATGGTGGATAATTATAAAGTGGCACCGCCCAAAAGAGCTACTATGAAAGAAGATATGGAGTCTCTCATCATGCACTTTAAGCTGTTCACGGAAGGTTATTCGGTACCGGCCGGAGAGGTATACAGTGCGGTTGAAGCACCGAAAGGCGAGTTTGGCGTTTATATGATTTCAGATGATTCCAATAAACCGTTTCGGGTTAAATTACGGGCACCCGGTTTTGCCCACTTATCAGCCATGAATGATATGGTGAAGGGTCACATGTTATCGGATGTTGTGGCCGTTATCGGAACTATGGATATTGTTTTCGGGGAGATAGATCGCTGATGTTTCAGATTGTCAATCCACAAAATAAAGATAAATCTCATTTGTCTCTATTAACAGATGAGTCTAAGGCAACCATTGATTATTGGTTAAAAAAATACCCGCATGAACAACGCCGTTCGGCGGTGTTGGGTGCTTTGCATGCAGTTCAGGATCAAAACGGCGGTTGGATCAGTACGGAATTAATGGCCGCTGTCTCTGAATACCTCGATATTCCGCTGGTTTGGGTGCGTGAAGCGGCCGAGTTTTATTCCATGTTTCATACCCAGCCGGTCGGACGTCATAAAATTTCCATCTGTACCAACATTTCATGCATGCTACGTGGCGCCGACCAGGTGGTCAAATATGCTGAAAATAAGTTAGACATTAAACTGGGTGAAACCACGGCCGACGGACGCATTACTTTGGTCAAGGAAGAAGAATGTGTGGCTGCCTGTACCGGTGCTCCGATGATGATTGTAGATGGTCATTACCATGAAAATTTAACCGAACAAAGTATCGATGAGATACTCGGAGGTTTGGAGTAATGGAACAAGTTCATGTTTGTTTGAATCCTGATAAGGATCATTCGTTACAAAACTATTTAGATAAGGGTGGTTATCAAGCCTGGAAAAAAATTCTGGCAGAAAAAACTGACCGCGATGAAATTATTAATACCATTAAGGCTTCGGCACTACGGGGTCGTGGTGGCGCCGGCTTCCCAACCGGTCTTAAATGGAGCTTTATGCCGAAAGATGCACCGGGACAGAAATACCTGTTGTGTAACTCCGATGAATCAGAGCCTGGTACCTGTCATGACCGTGATATTTTACGCTACAATCCGCATGCCTTAATTGAGGGCATGGCTATTGGTTGTTACGCCATGGGTGCTACAGTGGGTTACAATTATTTACGTGGCGAATTTCACCACGAGCCCTATGAAAACTTTGAGGCCGCTGTCAAAGAAGCCTATGACGCGGGTTTATTGGGTAAAAACATTCAGGACACCGGTATTGATGTGGATATTATCGGAACCTATGGTGCCGGCGCTTATATTTGTGGTGAAGAAACCGCGTTAATGGAATCCCTGGAAGGTAAAAAAGGTTTGCCCCGCTATAAACCGCCATTTCCCGCCAATTACGGTATTTATGGTAAACCAACCACCATTAATAACACCGAATCTTTGGCCTCTGTGCCTGCGATTATGCGGGAAGGAGCCGACTGGTTTTTGAAATTGGGCAAACCCAATAATGGCGGCGTTAAGATATTTTCCGTATCCGGGCATGTGAATAAACCCGGCAACTATGAAATTCCTTTGGGTACACCCTTTAAAGATTTACTGGACATGGCCGGTGGCGTTTTAGATGGTAAAAAACTCAAAGCCGTGATTCCCGGTGGGTCATCCATGAAGGTGCTGCCGGCTGAAGTCATGATGGGTTTAACCATGGATTATGATGCCCTGGCAGAAGCCGGATCCGGCTTGGGTTCAGGTGCGGTTATCGTCATGGCAGAGGGCACCTGCATGGTTGAAGTCTGCCAACGTATTTCGCGTTTTTATTATATGGAATCCTGTGGTCAGTGTACGCCATGTCGGGAAGGCACCGGATGGATGTATCGGATGTTGGATCGTATTTTGGCCGGCGGCGGTGAACAAAAAGACCTCGAAATGCTGCGTCAGGCAGCGGGTCAAATTGAAGGCCATACCATTTGTGCCTTCGGTGAAGCTGCGGCCTGGCCGGTACAAGGTATCTTAAAATATTACTGGGATGAGTTTGAATATATCGTCAAACACAAGAAATCAATGAATGAGAGGTTAACTTCATGACCGAGACAAGCAATCAGGTGCCAGA
>CAZWVE010000221.1:0-3279 GCA_964636925.1 uncultured Marinicella sp. | reverse complement strand
TTCGCTTAGTCGGAATGACATGACACTTTTAGGTGCTGAAAGCAATCTTGAGAACCACTTATCATTCCAAATGCACCACGGGTTAACTTGATTAGTTAAGTACCTAAAAGCTATGATTTATCATTAAGATAAATAATATAACTATGGGATTCATCGATATGAAAAAATTAATAATCACCTTGAGCATCCTATTTACAAGTTCCTCTATTCAAGCCGAAGAATGCGATTTTGATTGTACGCTACAACGTCACCTGGATGCGATTCAAGCCAAAGACTTTGAAAAGTTTGAATCCACTTTAACCCAAGGTGATCGACTGACATTTATACTTCCTGATGGTCGCTATTTTGAGGATGCTAAACAATATCGTGACATCTTGAAAGCCTGGTTGGCGGATCCTAACTGGACTTTTGAATACAAAATCATGGCTGTTGAAAAGACAGACCAGATGGGTAGTGCGCTTTTATTGATCGATTACAACGAAAAAGAGCGTGACGGCAAACCGTATCACCTCGACCATTACCTGAGTCTTATTTTCAAAAAAGAAGGCAACGGCTGGTATTTGGTTCACGACCAAAACACCATCACAAAGCTAAAAGAATAATGGTCATTCTAACGGCTGTAAATTCTGGTGCTTTTTAGACTACACCAAACAAAAACCAGCTTGTTTATTTAAGAATTTTTAAGCACCGGATAATCCGTATAGCCTTTGGCACCCGGGGTATAAAAGGTATCCTCATCCCACCGTGCAGTTTCAGCGTTTGCCGCAAATCGCTCGACCAGATCAGGATTGGAGATAAATAATTTACCAAAAGCCACCAAATCAGCCAGACCATCGGCAATCACCTGATTTCCGCGTTCTTGGTTAAATCCTGCATTGATCATTAAAGTGCCTTTATAAAGTGGTCGATAATGCTCGGCAATATTCGGCTCGGCGTACGGCACATCACTGACATCGTTAAAAGGCTCAGATAAATGCAGATAGGCCAAATCGTAATTATTTAATTTATTAACGATATAATCAAACGTCGGAATGCTCTCTTCATCAAGCGTCATCCCAAAAATACCGTGCAAAGATGGATTAAGTCTCAATCCGATGCGATTTTCAGGAATATACTGTTTGATTTCATCAATCACCTCAAACAAAAGTTTCGCCCTGTTTTCTTTTGAACCACCATATTCATCGGTCCGGTGGTTCGATGTTCGATTGAAAAACTGATGCAGCAGATAGCCGTTGGATGAATGAATTTCGACACCATCAAAACCAGCTGCCATGGCATTTTTGGCCGCGTGGCCGTAATCTTTAATGGTCTCTTTAATCTCATCGATGGTCATGGCTTTGGGTGTCACCGTGTCTTTAAAACCTTCAGGCGTAAAAGACTGAGAATTTGGGTTTATAGCAGACGCTGACAGTGGCAATTCACCGTGATGAAAGTCCGGATGCGACATGCGACCCACATGCCACAGTTGGCAAAATATTTTACCGCCTTTGGCATGCACCGCTTCGGTGACTTTCTGCCACCCTTTGATCTGTTCATCGGTATGAATACCCGGGGTATTGATATAACCAACAGCGCGCTCGGAAATCTGAGAACCCTCAGAAATAATCAAACCGGCCGACGCCCGCTGACTATAGTATTCAACCATCAGATCATTCGGGACTTTACCCGGATTATCGGCCCGACTCCGGGTCAACGGCGCCATAACCACGCGGTTTTTTAGGGTCATATCACCTAATGGGTATTCTGTTAAAAGAGGTTGTTTATTGTCCATTGCTTACTCCAGTCATTTAAGCGCATTGCGCAATTGTTGAGAGATATCATTCGGCTCCACCTTGGTCAAGGACACCGTATTACATTGTTGAAACTGCCTGAACTGTTGAATGGCATCGACAAAAGCCGAAGTCACCAAATCCACATCAAAATTATGTTTTTCAAAATGCAGGTATTTAATCTCTAAATGTTGGGTCTTGCGATGGGCTTTACAATCCATGCGGCCAATAAACTCATCGCGGTACAGCAGTGGCAGTGAGAAGTAACCATACTGACGTTTGGCTGCGGGTACATAGCATTCAATTTTATAGTCAAAACCAAACAGGCTTTTTAGTCGATCGCGTTGAATCACACTGTTATCAAAGGGTGACAGAATAACCATGCGGTTGCCAACGTTGGGTAAACGCGCATCAAGTGCGCCAGCTGACATAAAAAACACGTCACCACTTTCTAATTGGACTTGTTCTAAACGACCTTGCGCCAAACGTTCTTTAACTAAGTCGCTCACTGCTTTATTGAGTTCGGTATTTCGCCGCAGGTAGGTCAGGCCTTTCAGTGATACAAGGCCATGACAGTGTAATTGCTGATCCAATATATGCGCCGCAAATTCTTCCATAGTTGGCATGCGGGTATTGACGTCTGATGGCAATACCCGTTCGGTCAGATCATATATTTTTTGGAAGCCCTCACGGCCACTGACCATCAAGTCGCCTTCCATATACAATTGCTCCAGGGCTTTTTTAGCCGGTTTCCAGTCCCACCAGCCTTTAGCTGTCGTGCGCTTTGAGTCTAAGTCCCGGGAACGTAATGGCCCATCAAGGCGTATCCGATCGAGCAGTTCTGCCATGCGTTTTTTATCCGGATTTTTATACCAATGGGTTTGCCCGCTTTTAATGGCCTGCTTATAGGGTAAGGAAAAACGAAAATCAACCATCGGCAGAAAAGCCGCGGCATGTGACCAATATTCAAAAACATCACCATCCAGCAACAGTTGATTCAGCATATCCGGTTTAAAGCCCGGTACCCGCGTCTGCAAAACATGATGATGCGCCCGCTCGACAACCGATATGGTGTCAATCTGGACATAACCTAAATGTTCTATGGCATTGCGCGCTCCAGCCACGCCCTGACCAAAGGGCTGTCTGTGTAATAAACCCTGACCAGCCAGAGCCAGTCGACGTAACTTCGCCAGTTCTTGCGGGCGTTGAATTTTAATCATAGAGGTATTTGACTATTATGATTGTGATTATCAAAACCATAATATAATGTAACCATAATTTTATGCCCAAGAAATCGAATCAAAAATTGAATTAGAGTTTATTGTCTTTGTCTGTATCGATTTTACCCATAACCCTTTTAATTTTAAGCAGCGAAGCCCTTAACGGTGTGCGCGGTAATTTGGGTGCCTGTTCAATCATTTCATTCATCATGTGATTAAAATCCACGTCTTGCATTTGCAGCATACCGCCATGTGCCAGCATAATTTGAGCCGGTGCCAGCTGTTTTATA
>CAZWVE010000220.1:0-3280 GCA_964636925.1 uncultured Marinicella sp. | reverse complement strand
ACACATAAAGCTGATTTACAGTGTCTGGTCGACAATCAGTCTGCTCAGGTGTTTTTATCAAGAGGTCAAAAAAAATTATTGGCCATCATTATGTATCTTATTTTTATTGAAATATACGAACAGAAACACCAGCAATCGCCGATTATCCTGCTCGATGACATTGACTCTGAACTGGATAATCGAGCTCTGGCCTTGCTGGCAGAATATCTGCAAAAGAAACCAAGGCAATTATTTATCACCACAGTTAATCGTCACCCAATTACCACTTATTTTAATGATTATGATGTGTTTCACGTGAAACAAGATGCACAGAAAAATGCCTGCATTAGCGACTAACAAGCGTGCAAACAGGCCCTGTGAGAGCCTCGTTAATGTGCCCTATTAATGGTATAATCACCCTTTTATTCAGGTGATGACACTATGTCAGAAAAGTACGATTCGTCGAACATTAAAGTGCTCAAAGGATTGGATGCAGTGCGTAAACGCCCCGGGATGTATATCGGTGATACCGATGACGGTACCGGTTTACACCATATGGTGTTTGAGGTGGTGGATAATTCGATTGATGAAGCCCTGGCAGGGCATTGTGATACCATCGAGGTTGAGATTAAATCAGATGGTTCAGTGGCAGTTTCAGACAATGGCCGCGGTATTCCGACAGATATACATGAAGAAGGCAAATCAGCCGCAGAAGTGATTATGACGGTACTACATGCCGGCGGTAAATTTGATGATAATTCCTATAAAGTATCCGGCGGTTTACACGGTGTCGGTGTTTCTGTGGTTAATGCCCTCAGTGAGCGTTTGGAACTGGAAATCAAACGCAATGGTCAGGTATACCAACAAACCTATCATATGGGTGTACCACAAACAGATTTAAAAGTGGTCGGAGAAACACAGGATACCGGCACCAAAGTGGTTTTCAAACCCTCTAAAGAGATATTTTCAGATGTTGATTATCATTTTGATGTCTTAGCGAAACGATTACGTGAGTTGTCATTTCTAAATTCCGGTGTCCGAATTGTGCTTAAGGATGAGCGCACTGGCACGGAAAAAGTGTTCGAATATGAAGGTGGTATTGCTTCTTTTGTGAACCATTTGGCTGAAAGTAAAACCCCGCTACATGAAACCGTTATTCATTTTATTCGTGAACAAGAAGACGGTACATCGGTGGAAGTGGCTATGCAATGGACTGATTCATACCGTGAATCTGTTTTTTGTTTTACCAACAATATTCCACAAAAAGACGGTGGTACCCATTTAGCCGGTTTTCGAGGCGCTTTAACCCGTACCATGAATAATTTTGTCAATGAAGGGGCTAAGAAAAAAATATCCCTCCAGGGTGACGATTGCCGTGAAGGCTTAATTGCAGTTATCTCGGTGAAATCTCCCGATCCTAAATTTTCATCACAAACAAAAGACAAGTTGGTGTCCTCTGAAATTAAGGGTGTGGTGGAAAGTGCTGTGGGTGAATATCTCAGTGATTTCCTGCTGGAAAACCCACAAGAGGCCAAAGCATTAACAGAAAAGGTTTTAGATGCCTCCAGAGCGCGTGAGGCGGCCCGTAAGGCCCGTGATATGACACGACGAAAAGACGCCCTTGATATAGCCGGATTACCCGGTAAATTAGCCGATTGTCAGGAGAAAGATCCGGTTTATTCAGAAATATTTATCGTCGAGGGTGATTCTGCCGGTGGTTCAGCCAAACAGGGCCGTAACCGTAAGAATCAGGCCATATTACCCCTGAAAGGAAAAATACTGAATGTTGAAAAAGCCCGTTTTGATAAGATGCTGTCTTCTGCTGAGGTTGGCACGTTAATAACTGCCCTGGGTTGTGGTATCGGTCCGCAAGAGTTTGACGCCGATAAATTACGTTACCATAAAATCATTATTATGACTGACGCGGATGTCGACGGCTCCCATATTCGGACCTTGTTATTGACCTTCTTTTACCGTCAAACCCCTGAACTCATTGAACGGGGACATGTTTATATTGGTCAGCCGCCGTTATACAAAGTGAAAAAAGGCAAACAAGAACATTACATGAAGGATGATGATGAAATGAATGAATATTTATTGAATCGTTCATTGGATAACGTTCAACTTTTTCACCATCAGGATCAACCGCCCATTACCGATAATGTGCTTTATCGTCTGGTGAAAGAGCAAACCGAAGTGAGGCTGATCACGGAAAAACTATCACTTGTTTATGACTCAAAAGTAATTGACGTGTTAATGGGCTTACCACGATTAACAAACAGTCAAGAAAAACCTGATGCGGCATGGTTACAACAGGCCTTGAAACTGTTAAACAAAGATAACCGTATCGGAATAACGTGGACGATTGAACATGATGACAGCAAGGCATCATTGCTGTTTATTAAAAACAGTAATGGTTTGATAGAACCCACCGTCTTAACGGATTTGTTCTTTAAATCAAAAGATTATGACAAAATGATGGCTGTGGCAGAGAAAAACTATGATTTAATCAGTCAGAATGCTTATTTATTAAAAGATGACAACAAAATTCCGGTGAACAGTCTCAATGATGTTCTGAACTACTTACTGAAGATCGCCAAAAAAGGCTTAACCATAAGTCGCTTTAAAGGTTTGGGTGAGATGAACCCGGAACAACTTTGGGAGACCACAATGGACCCCGAAACCCGTCGTTTACTCCAGGTTACCATTGAAGATGCCGTGGCGGCGGATAAAGTATTTTCGACCCTGATGGGTGATGTGGTGGAGCCCCGTCGACAATTTATTCAATCAAATGCGCTTAATGCAGGTAATTTAGATGTCTAATATGGATCAAGCAATTAAACAGAAAATCGAAGAGTTAATTCAATCAGATAAAGTCTTTCTTTTTATGAAAGGTAATCCGCAAACGCCCATGTGTGGTTTTTCCGGAAACACAGTTAAAATGTTAAAAGACTTATTGGGTGATGATTACAGTACCTTTAACGTTCTTGAAGATCATGATATTCGTGAGGGGATTAAAGCGTACAGTGATTGGCCCACCATTCCGCAACTTTATATAGATCAGGAGTTTGTCGGTGGTAATGACATTATTTCAGAGATGTTTAACACCGGTGAACTGCACGAATTATTGGGATTAAAAAAACCCGACAGAACACCACCGTCCATGAGCTTCAGTGATGAAGCACTGGCTCATATCAAAGAAGGTATGAAAGATGCCGGACAACATAAGCTGTTTTTATCCATTGATGATGAGTTTAACACCCGTTTTAGTTTAGACACACCCAAGGGCTATGAAGTCGTG
>CAZWVE010000219.1:0-3292 GCA_964636925.1 uncultured Marinicella sp. | reverse complement strand
ACCGGTTGATATTTTATATATCACCCGCACATGGCAGTTTCTACCCGGTCATTTATTGAGACAAAAATGAACTTAACCAATCAATTTTTAATTGCGCAACCCAATATGCCTGATGAACGTTTTACCGAAGCGGTCATTCTCATTTGCGAACATAATGAGCACGGAGCCATGGGTATTCGCGTCAATCAACTCAGTGACATCGATTTTGCGGAAGTACTGGCCGGCTTAGACATCAAAGCGAATCAAGGTGTCAATAACCAACCTGTTTTTGAGGGTGGCCCGGTCAATGCCGAATGCGGTTTCATTCTACACCGCGGTGAAAAGCAGTTTGACAGCTCATTACAATTAACACCCTCAATGGCGCTGACCACATCCAAAGATATTATTGTTGCCATCGCTCAAAATGATTTAAAAGGCGAATGGCTGATGACCCTGGGTTGCGCCACCTGGGATGCCGGTCAATTAGAACAAGAAATTGCCGATAATGATTGGCTCACAGGTCCGGTAGATGAAAACCTGGTGTTTGATCTCAGCGAAAACAAATGGACACAGGCTTTGGGCTTACTGGGTATCAAGCCACACCAGCTGGTGGACACCGGTGGCCATGCCTAAAACGCTACTGGGTATTGATTACGGTCAAAAACGTATCGGCCTGGCTGTCGGACAAACGCTGACCGCCACAGCCAACCCCTTAAAAGTCATTGGCAACAATAAAGACACCGTAAATCAACTGCAACAAATAATCGATGAATGGCACATTGATTGTATTGTTATGGGCTTACCCCTAACCATGGATGGCGAAGAACAAACCCTTACCCGCCAGGTCAAAAACTTTGCCAAAAAGTTACGCCACTTAACGCAACTACCGGTGGTGTTCAGTGACGAGCGTTTAAGTTCCTATGAAGCCGAACGTGGCTTTCAGCAACAGCGCCAACAGCAAACCCGTAAGGCCAAACATAAACACAATCTGGATGCCGAAGCCGCGGCCATAATTCTGCAATCCTGGTTTAACCAAGAGCTGTAATATGAACCATTTACTCGATATCCAAGACCTCGACCAAGCCCGTATTGAACAGTTGTTCCAATGCGCCGATAACATCAAAGCACTGCCCAAAGCAGAGCGGTTAAATCAACTTATCGGGCGTCAGGCGGTGTGTTTATTTTATGAAAACTCCACCCGCACCTTGTTATCTTTCCAGCTGGCCGCATCCGGTCTCGGTGCCTCGGTATTTAATTTGCCGGTTGACCATTCTTCCGTGCAAAAAGGTGAAAGCTTTCATGACACCCTGAAAACCATTGCCGCCATGGCACCGGATGCCGTGATTATGCGTCACCCGGAAGATTATGCCCATCGTGAGATCGCAGGTTTACTTCCCGATCATATACATTTAATCAATGCCGGCGACGGACAAAACCAACACCCCACACAAGCGCTGTTAGACTTGTACACCATCCGCCGGCACAAACCTGATTTTAAAGACTTAAAAGTCACCATTATCGGCGATATTAAACATTCTCGGGTGGCCAACTCCCTCATAGACGGCCTAAACATCCTGCAAACAACAGACATTAGCCTTTTCGGTCCGGATAATTTAATACCCGAACAATACAGCGACAAAAAAGCCCCGACCATCAACGCCGCCCTTGATCAGGCCGATGTGGTGGTAATGCTGCGTATCCAAAAAGAACGGTTTCAAAAAAATGAATTTCTGAATGTTAATCAATGGCACCAATACTATGGCCTTGATTCGGAGAAATTAAAACAGGCGCAAAAAGATGCCATCGTTATGCACCCCGGCCCCATGAACCGTGGCATCGAAATCAGTGCTGCGGTGGCCGACGGACCCCAGTCGGTTATCTTGGAACAAGTGAGCAATGGTGTCCTGATACGGCAAGCGGTGCTGAGCACCTTACTGTCTTAATGCTGCCAACTGCTTATCATGCCACCGCGAAAACACCCCTAAAGCCACCACCGCACCAATCAAAGCCAGAAACATATCCGATTGGGTATCCCACACATAACCCTGGGTACCTAAAAAAGATTCACTGGCCTCACTGCTGAGTAATGCCACCCACCATTCAATCAGCTCATAAAAGGCTGAAAAACCTAAACAAAAACTGATAATAAAAAAGTTCATCCAGGCCCGTGAGTTAAATACCTCAAAACGAACCACCAACTCCCGGCATAGTATCGCCGGCACCAAACCCTGAAAAAAGTGACCCAGCTTATCGTAATTGTTTCTCTCCGGCCAAATAAACTGCATAAAGCCATCAAAATACGGCACCTTCGCGTAGGTATAATGCGCTCCGATCACTAGCACAATCGCATGTAAAAATATCAACGCATATAATAAACCGGTTAGCTTAAAGCGCTGATAAGTGAACATCAATATAATTGCCCCCACAATTGCCGGTGACGCCTCCAATGCCCAAGTCGCCAAATCATACGGCTGATAGGCTGACCAGGCCAAAATAACAACAAATACCGCCAATAAAAACCACAAAACCCGAACTGACATCACCAAACCTCCTCTTATTAATTATTATTGCTATCGTAGCGACAAGGCTTGCCTTGTCGTTTTCTGACTGGCAAAAATTCATTTGCCAATCCAACCTAAAAATTCTACCATATTCCTTTTAATCATTGAATAAACCATGACCACAGGCAGCCACGCAGCAGAGAACGACCCACGTAACCAGGATGTGCTTATTTACGTTAACGGTGAGATGGTGCCGCGCAAAGACGCCAAAATTTCCGTGTTTGACAGTGGTTTTTTAATGGGTGACGGTATTTGGGAAAGTGCGCGCTTACACAACGGGGTGCTGGTATTTATTGATGATCATTTAAAGCGTTTGTTTAAAGGCGCCAAGGCTTTGGCCATGGACCTTGAATACAACGCCGAAGATTTTAAACAGATGCTCTATGAAACCGTCAAAGCCAATGACATGTATGACCATGTGCATTTGCGCATGATGGTGACCCGGGGTGAAAAAACCACGCCCTACCAATCTCCGGCTGCCACCAAACCCGGCACCACGGTGGTGATTATTCCGGAATACAAAACCCCCTCTACTCGCAAGAAAAACCAAGGCATTAAATTATTCACAGCCCATGTGCGCCGCGGTTACCCGGATATCCAGGACCATAAAATTAATTCACATTCTAAACATAACTGTATCCAGGCCTGTATTCAGGCCATTGCCGCCGGTGCTGATGAAGCCTTAATGCTGGATCCACACGGATTTGTGGCCACCTGTAACTCAACCCACTTCTTTATTGTGGTGAATGACG
>CAZWVE010000218.1:0-3294 GCA_964636925.1 uncultured Marinicella sp. | reverse complement strand
TTTGAACCGGAGTCATTGGGACATCGCAAACCCCAGCAAATGTATATCGGTCGCAAAGATGGCGCAGTCAGTGCCATTGCCATTCCGGTGGTGGCCCGTAATGGTTATTCAGGTGACATTGAATTGATGGTAGGCGTCACTGTCGATGGAGTGATTACCGATGTGGCGATTATTAACCACAAAGAGACACCCGGATTGGGTGATCTTATAGAACGACATAAAAGTGATTGGCTGCACCAGTTTCCCGGTCGGTCATTGACCAATCCAGAAACAAAAAACTGGAAAGTGCGTAAAGACGGCGGTCAATTTGACCAGATCACCGCCGCCACCATTACCCCAAGAGCGGTGGTTACGGCCATTAAAAAAGCCTTACAATACCAGCAATCGTTATCACTTGATGACTTTAAAAAGGAGTCCGGAACGAATGAGTGAGTTTATGAAAACCCGTCTCTGGGACAATAACGCCGCTTTGGTACAAATGCTCGGCTTATGCCCGTTATTAGCAGTATCAAACACCGTTATCAATGCCTTAGGGATGGGCATAGCCACTGTTATTGTGGTGGTGATTACCAACTTTTTGGTGTCTTTAATCCGGCCCATCACCCGTCAGGAAATTCGTATTCCGCTTTTTGTACTTTTAATTGCCAGTGTCGTCACGGTGATTGAGATGGTTATGAATGCCTATTTTCATCAACTGTACTTAATTTTGGGGATTTTTATTCCTTTAATCGTCACCAATTGTCTGATTATGGGGCGAGCGGAAGCCTATGCTTCTAAAAACCCGCTGTGGTCCTCGGTTAAAGACGGCTTTTTTGTGGGTTTGGGTTTTGCATTGGTGATGGTCATGATTGGTGCCATGCGCGAATTACTCGGTCAGGGCACCTTATTTTCACAAGCCCATTTATTGTTTGGTGACTGGGGAGAACATCTGACCTTAACCATCATTCCTGAATACAGCGGCTTTTTGGTGGCGGTTTTGCCGCCCGGTGCATTTTTTGCCTTAGCCATTTTAGTGGCCTTAAAAAACAAGCGTGACCAAAAGCAAAAAGAAAAACAAGCTCAGGTACAAACCAAAACAGCCGCTGAATTACCGTGACAGAAACAGTTTATTGTTTATATCTGCTGCATTGTGATCAAGACATTCTGTACACGGGTATTGCCAAAAATCCCGTTGAACGTTTAAAACAACACCAATCAAAAAAACCGCCAGGCGCCAAATTCACCCGACGGTTTCAGCAATTAGAACTGGTTTATCAAGTCAGGGTCGGTAGCCGTTCGTTGGCACAACGTATAGAACACCACGTGAGAAAGTGCACAAAACAGGAAAAACTCAACATCATCGATGCCCAGTTTAACCTGCACCAGCTCACATCGTATTTATCTCTGAATGATTAAGAGCAATCGGCCTTCAATCAGTCAGAACTAAATACCTGACTGAAATTAAGACTTATATTCAAAAACCTTTACGACACGATGCACGCCCCGTAAATGACGGATGCGTTCAACCACGGCATCGGCTTCATCTCGGGTCACCAGACCCATTAAAAAGACTTCACCATTGGCCACAGTTATTTTGACACGCGTGGGATCAAAATCAGGAATATCAATTTTTAACAATGAGCCTTTGGCTTTGGAGGCCAAATACGTGTCTTTAGTACGTCGACCCATTTTCGAGACTTCCTCCACCGTTTTAAGCTGATTAACCACTTTCATGACACCATCTTTAACCGCAGCCGCATCTTCAGCGCGTATCCTATCTTGCGCATTTTCCACTTCACCGGCCAGTAACACCACACCATTGAAGGTATCCACTTTTATGCGGGTATCTTCTTCAACTTGTTTGCGGATTTCATTTCTAACACTGGCGGTAATGATTTTATCATCCAGTACCTGACCACTGGAACGACGGTCATGGGCGACATTCACACCTGTGACAATGGCACCGCCCACCAATACGGCCGCACAACCTTGTAACAACAAGCCGCACATGAGTATAAGAATTATTTTTTTCATTTTATTTTTACCTATGTTTAGAAAAGTGTTTGTTGAAAGGCATTTTCAATCCAGTTTATACGTGGCGGAGTTAAAGAACCGTTAATAGCGACCACATCAAATCGACAATAACAACGATTTGTAAGATTATTTTTTTTTAAATAAGCAGCCGCCGCCTTACCTATTCTGTGCTGTTTGGCTTTGGTTACCGACTCTTCAGCACTGGCCCAGTCTTGGTGGCGCCGGTATCGGACTTCAACAAAAACCATAATTTCCCGGTCTTTCATAATTAAATCCACCTCACCGGCTTTCATACGGAAATTAGCGGCTATGAGTTTAAGACCTTGTTGTTGCAAATAATCACAGGCTAAGCGCTCCCAGCGATTAATGCCACCTAAATCATCATGGCCAAAAATCAGTCGATGGCAACGACGCCACCATTGTCGAATATGGCCCATTGTAATGTCCGATTAATAACATGATCCGGCCCCATACTGAGCAAGCCGGTAAGACCTTGTAAACGACCGCCGGTAACCCGTGACATCCATTGTAAACGATCTACCAATAACAGGGCATCGTAACCAAGTGCAAATAGTTCACGGTTGTCGCTTATCCGATGCAAATCAAAATTGAGCGTTTCACGCAACTGTTCGGGTGGATGCTGAATCGGGCTGACAGCAAAAATAACACCGGATAAATCTTTATTCAGGGCTTTATTCTCTCGCCCTGAATAAATATGTGAGGTAGCATAAACCGGTATACTACCGGCGTGATTAAATAAAAGTTGCGGCACCATCAGGCGTGCAAAGTCCGGATTGGACGGCATAAAAATACCTTCAATATCAGCACTCACGACTGCCTCACTCTGTAAATCCAACTTTAAAAAACTCTGTAAATTCTTCGCCCGTAACTGACTTTCTACCAAGCCCAATTGTTGTCGTAATACGGCCGAATAATCGCGCTCGGATTGATTAAAGTACTGATTATTGAGAATTTGCCCACCCAAACCGACAAAGGCATTGGCAAATGCCTGACTCATGCGCTGTCCCCAATCACCACTGGGTGCAAAAATTAACACCCGACGTAACCCGTCCTGCCACATGCGTTGTGCCACTTGAATGGCTTCATTTTCCGGTGATAAAGTAAACTGATAAAAATCCTGCTCACTTTGATTTAACAGCATCACCGGTACCGAGGGTGGTGAAAATTGAGATAATTGTTCAATGGATGCTTTATCCAACGGCCCAATCACCATATCAACATTGGCGGCTTGTGCTGAAAACCATGCACCGGCGATATTTT
>CAZWVE010000217.1:0-3318 GCA_964636925.1 uncultured Marinicella sp. | reverse complement strand
AGAAATCGTCCTCATCGTCCTCATCGTCATCATCGTCATCATCGTCATCGTCATCCTGATCTTCTTCAGACGACAATTCATCTTCTAAGTCGGTGGTTTCAAGTTCATCATCTAACTCTGATAACTCGGCTTCTAAGTCCAAAGTATCCTCGCCGAACAAGGTATCTGCTTCGTCATCTGACGGCAAGTCCTCGATGTCATCGTCATCGTCATCGTCAAGATCAGATAAATCAAAATCCTCCTCAAAACTGTCATCGTCTTTAAAGGGCGCGGGATCATATTCCTTGGTCGGTGTTTCATAACTTAAATCATCCGCCGAAGTATCCTCAGCGTCTGACGTCTTAGGTTCCTCACTTAAATCATCGTCGAAGTTAAATTCAAAATCATCCTCTGAATCATCATCACTGTCGTCAAATGCCAACGAATTGTCTAATTCTGCCAACACATCTTCATCATCAGAATCTGTGTCGTCAATGTTGTCATCAAGCACATCCTCTTCATCATGTATAAATGAATCATCATCACTGTCATCCTCGACCGCGACCGGTGTTGTCAACACTGTTTCATCTTCTTCATCTAAACCACTATCGGCGACAAGAACATCGTCCTGGTCCTCTTTTGACTGGCTGCGTGATGATTTAATGTCATCTAAAAAGCTACTTTCTTCGGCCGGATCGTTTTCACCGCGATTAAATAATCTCGGTAATAAGATTAGTAAGAACAACACCACCAAACCTATGATAACCCACAGGACATTCTGTTGTAGCCAATTAATGGCTGACGTGTACCAGGGCTCACTGGCGGGTACCGGCGGCGGTGTTATGGCAGTTTCATCCGACATCGACTCGTCTGCACTGTCAGTATCAATCAATTCAGGCTCATCAGCCGAAGATGTTTCTTCATCATCCGCTAGTATCGAATCTTGCTCAAGACTGTCATCTGCCATAGACATGTCATCATCAGACATTAACATGGAATCCTCAACCCCTTCGACGCTGTCATCCACGGGCTCAGAATCCCACACATCGTCACTCAAGATGTCATCATCGCTGGCAACCTCATCACTTTCCTCTTCGGCCAATGAATCAAAATCACCCTCAGTTAAAGCATCCTCTTCAGCTGGCACCTGTGCCATCTGATTTTCCAGATTAGCCAGATCATCATCTTGTAATTCCAATGCCGATTGTTGTTCGTTGACAATGCTTTCCAACTCAGAAACCCGTGATTTTAATTCCTCATTTTCACTACTGGTATTAAAGGCTTCTTCATCACTTAAACCGCTCTGACCGGACTCAGCGATATCACCTTGTGTTTGTTCACTGTCGGTGTCGTCACCCTCACCACCTGTTAATTGCACACCATAGTCCACTGTGTCTGCGACGACGACGTCTTCATCAACCGCTGATTCCGTTTGGAAGCTGCTGTAACTATCATCGGCCGAAGCCCAACGGCTGTTGTGAGATTCAAAGGCAGCCAGTGCTTCCTGATAACTTAAATCATCCACCGAATCAGCATCAGGCATTTGCAAAGTACTGCCTTTAATCATTTCATTGACGTTGTTATTTAAAAATGCATTAGGATTTTTTTCATAGATAGCCATCATCATTTGATGGGTGGTCACATCATCTGGTTTATTTTGATTGGCGATGCGCCATAAGGTGTCACCGGCATCTACATAGACTTCACCGGGCATCACCCTGATACGTTCAGACACATTTTCTTGCATCGGTGTTTCCACGGTAAATTCAGTCTCCGCTTGATCCAGCACTGAATCACCAGTATCCATCTCTTCGTACGCTTCATTAAGATCGCTGCTGACGGGCGGAATATCGTCGCTTTGTGCTGTCACCGCATCATCTTGCACATCCGCCATGGTATCGGATTGTGGTTCTGGCTCGGCCGGTGTCACCGGCACACTGACTGAACCGCGGGTACTGGTTTGATAACTTGGCGGGTCTAATAACAGGGTAAATTCGCGTAAAATTCGGCCGTTTGACCAGGTCACATCCAACAACAACGAGACGATGGGTTCAGACACCGGTCCATTGGAACTGACGTTAATTTGATAAGGGTTATTTTCATCCACAGACACCATAATATGGGCCGGCACAAACGATTTATCTAAACCGACTTTTTTGTAATCTTCGGCACTTGCTAATTTAACCGAAACCTGGTCAATGGATTCATCTTCATTGGCAATAATATCAATGGTGGCGTTTAAAGGTTCATCCAATGCTGAATTAACCTGAATTTTCCCCATCCCCAAAGAAAACGTGTTTTGTGACACAAAAACCAGACTAATAACCAGTGCCAATATAATCAATTTGTGTTTCATAATTTACCCGTGTTTGTGCTGTTAGATACGACTTTGTGTTGTGATAGTAACTAATTCTACAATAAAATAGCAAGAATTTAACTAAAAAATAACCGCTAAGCTATTCTTTTTTTACAGGATTTTCAATAACCTTTCCGCAATCTGAACACTGTTCAGGGCAGCGCCTTTACGAATGTTGTCGGCCACAATCCACATATTCAGGCCATTGGCATAAGAGATGTCTTCCCGAATTCGACCCACATAAACGGCATCATGACCGGCCGCAGTTAACGCCGGAGACGGATAACTTAATTGCGATGGATCATCAACAATTTCGACACCTTCCATTTCTGCCATTAAACGACGTGCCTCTGGGGCGGATATTTTATCGCGGGTTTCAATATGCACCGCCTCGGCATGGCCGTAAAAAACCGGTACCCGAACACAGGTCGGATTGACCTGAATGCTGCGATCACCGAATATTTTCTGAGTTTCCCAGACCATCTTCATTTCTTCCCGGGTGTAACCGTTGTCCTGGAAGTCATCAATATGGGGAATCACGTTAAAAGCGATTTGTCCAGAAAACACCTGTTGTTGCAAGGGTTTAAAGTTGAGGATATTTCTGGTTTGTGAGGCTAATTCATCAATGCCTTTTTGACCGGCGCCGGACACTGATTGATAGGTCGAAACATTAATACGTTCAATCACAACCGCCTGATGTATAGGCGCCAAAGCCAACACCATCTGAATCGTGGAACAATTGGGATTGGCAATTAAATACGTGTCCTGATAGCGATTCAAAATTTCACCGTTAACTTCCGGCACCACCAAAGGCACATCTTCTTCATTGCGAAAATACGAAGTATTATCTATGACCACGCACTTGGCATCGACGGCACGTGGGACATATTGAGCCGAAACAGCACTGCCGGCGGTAAAAAAGGCCATATCAAAACCTGTAAAATCAAAGTTGTCCAAAGGTTGTACGGTAATGGATTTTTTAG
>CAZWVE010000216.1:0-3332 GCA_964636925.1 uncultured Marinicella sp. | reverse complement strand
AACCAATAGACATAATCAAGATGAAATAGACCGAGTATTTTCTAAACCTTGTTCGTCTAATGGAACGTCAATAAAGGTTTGTGGCGTTCAATATAAATCAATAAAAGAAGCTGCGATTGCAAATGGTATTTCGCCAAGCGTAGCTAGCCACAGATTGTGCGAATTAAAAACCAATAGACATAATCAAGATGAAATAGACCGAGTATTTTCTAAACCTTGTTCGCCTAATATAACCCCAATAAAGGTTTATGGTGTTCAATATAAATCAATAAATGATGCAATTCAAAATCTTGGGCTAAACGATCTTGAATCTTGTATAAGGACAAGGTTACATAGGCTGGGAAACCTAAATAAAAATAAAAGTTCCGAAATAGATAATTGTTTTACTGATATAAAAAGAAAAAATGTAGGCATAACCGTACATGGTGTTAAGTACGATCGAATTTCTGACGCAGCCAAAGCATATGGTTTGAATTTCAATACGGTAGAGTCAAGATTAGGTAAAGTAAAAAAAACTGAAGAAAATATTAATAGTTGTTTTAAAAGAAGAAATAATAAACCTCGTCCAATAACAGTTGAACAAAAAAAATTCGCATCAATTACTCAAGCAGCAAAAGCCTACGGCATTTCTCGAACAGCAGTTACCAATAGATTGGATAAATTAACAAACCCAACTGATGATGAAATTAATAATTGTTTTTTAATGCCAGTTAAAAAAGTCTATCAACTCGGTAAAATTATAGTTAAAAACATTGAGTATGACAATTTATACGAGGCCTGCAATGCACATGGCGTTAGTTATTTTAAGGCTCAAGATAAACTGAGATTATTAAACAAAGAATCCAGTATTACCCAGAAACAAATAAATGATGTTTTTTTCTCAGTTTCAACTTCGGTAGCCATACCAGATGATATATTCATTCTAAAAAGTAAAACAACAAGGCTCTCACCAAAACCGGCTGAAAAGCATATTGATGTAAGTAAGTTTTGTTCTGGATCGCTTGGAATGTTATTTGTCGAGGCTTCTCATGGGAAAATTGATATTACTACCTTAGGTTTTGTTGATTTTATTTTAGAGGAATTAGTGAGTAATGATGTGATGTTATCCATTCTCCAAAAGCAAGTTGGAGAAATATACAGGAAAGAAATAATTTCATTATTTGTTTATTGTGAGGACAAGATTGCTAATAGAGGGCTTAAAAAGCAAGGTACTAATTCTAGCCAAGTTAGATATTTGTTTAAGATGGTTGAAGGAGAGTTACTAGATGGTGGGACAATAGCTTCAACATCATTATTATTTAAAACTTCATTATATGACGAACCTGCAAACCCACGGCCGATATTATCGGAATCACAAGACAGCTATTTCGAAGGTGTGGATGAAGAACTCGCGCAGAATATAAGTAATTTAAGATTCAAATCAATAGATGAGCTTAATAAGAAAATCGTTAGACATTTAAAAGCAAGAACAAAACGATACGAAGATGAATGGTGGGGAGTTGTAAGTAATTACATTAAAGAAAAGGAATACTTTTCTACCGTGAGGGATACTGAAAGTTCACATAAAGTCCAAAGTATTCTTGCTAAAGATTGGCTCTCAATTACTCCGGGAGCAAAAAGGTTTATAACTCAGGAGCTAAATGCTCACGATGTCCTTCAGGTTAACTTAGGATTGATTGATAAATATAAAATAAAGGAGAAAGGGATTTTATTTTTAAATGAGAACATAAATACATTTACTCTCACATCATCTTGTATATTAAAAAAAGAGAGAAATAAGTTTAAATTGTATTCAGGCTCATCTGATTTGAGCTACTATTTGTGTGATAAGTTCATACCTGCATATGTTCTTTATTGTATGCGTTGCTTGTTGCAAAGTTGGTTTGGCTATAATGCTCACACAGCACAAAATTTACGATTAATAGATATAGATTTTCTAAAGTCAGACCCAAAAAAAATAATAATTACTCCTAATAAGTCTAAAACTGGTAAAGATCAAATTAGTAAAGTTAAATACACAGCCAATTCAAAGAAATCTAGGCTATTTAATCTTTTGGTTGAGAATCATGCAGAGTTAGTATCATGGGATCCTAAGCTTTCAAATGAGAGTTTATTTATTTATTTAGAAAAAAATTTATTTAAAGATAAATATGTATTTAAGCCGATAAGTTCTCAAACTTTGAAAAAAAAGTTTCTAGCTGACACAACTCTGCCTCATTATACTAACGAGCAAATCAGGGATCAGCACGTTGTATCAGTGCTGGCTGAGTCTGGTGATGTATGGGAGGCAATGCATGTAGCAGGACATAAGACATTGCAAACTTTAATAAATTATGCTGACCAGAGAATATTGCGTATAGCAAATAATGCAAATATTAATGACTTCATGAAAAAGCTTGAAGCAACGATTTTATGGGTGGTTAGAGGAAATGAAAGTGAAGTTGAAAAAATGGGCTTGTCAATAGATGATATTGATGAAACCCTTCTTTTCCCAGTTACAGAGTATGGCTATGAGGAGGATGTTCCAGAAGTGGACAAATGGATTGCTTCTCTTGAATCTAGCGAAGCAAAGATTTTATTGACTGAAATGAGAATAGAGTGGTGTTTAAGACAATATTACTATTACGCATTAAATTGGAGAGATTTGTCAGAGAGCAATCCTGAAAGATTTAAACGTGTACATTTGCCAAGAATTCTAATGACAATTTCGTTAAGAAAAGTAATTCAAGATAAAAGACCGGAGTATTACAAATCTGCTTTAGCTGATTTACCAATCATCATTGGAGCAAAGCTTAATGAGTAATAAGCGTGATATCCCCCATCATAATATAAAGCAAGATAGTAGTGTTGAGAATATTCACAGTCCTTTAAAACATGCTGGTAGTTATAATTTTGATAGCCTAGTATCAAACTGGAGATTGGTAGAATTCAGTTTGAGTCAAGTTAAATTTAACGCTGCTAATGTATCGAACGATGAAGAGAAGTTAATTACGATTAACTTTTCAGATTACAAACTTCCCTCTCCGCGAACGGGTGAGCTAAAGCCCTTAACTGAATTTGAGCATGTTTGCCATTGTCTGGTTTTTTTCGTGGCTGATAGACTGATTAGGAATACGAGGAGTTCGAATGTTAAGACAATAATAATCACATGTTTTAACATAGTTATAAAGTTTTATTATTTTTTATTTCTTAGGAATAAATACTATCTGAATGATGCGACAATCAGTGATACAGATGCATTTGTTCGTGATTTAGCAAATGGTGGAATTCATAAGGCATTAAAATTAGAAAAAAAATATAAAGCCATAGAAGAAAATGAAGTTCAATATGAA
>CAZWVE010000215.1:0-3384 GCA_964636925.1 uncultured Marinicella sp. | reverse complement strand
TAGTGGTTGAACACGATGAAGACGCCATTCGCACAGCCGATCATGTGGTTGATATTGGTCCCGGTGCCGGTGTTCACGGTGGTCAGATTGTGGCTCAGGGCACACCCGAAGACATCTGTAATAATCAACAGTCCATCACCGGCCAATATCTTATCGGTGCCGAAAAAATAGATATTCCAACAACACGTCACAAACCCGATAAGAACAAATTATTTAAACTTATCGGCGCCACCGGCAATAACTTGAAAGCTGTTAACCTGACCATCCCTCCCGGCTTATTTACCTGCATCACCGGTGTCTCCGGTTCAGGAAAATCCACTTTAATCAATGAGACCTTTTATAAAATTCTGGCCAACAACCTGAACCGTGCTTCCCACCGTCCGCAACCCTATGAACGCTTTGAGCACATTGAGCTGTTTGATAAGGTGGTGGAAATTGACCAGAAGCCCATTGGTCGCACGCCACGCTCAAACCCGGCCACCTACACCCAATTATTTGGTCCGATTCGGGATTTATTCGCGGCCACACCGGAAGCCAGAACCCGCGGTTATAAACCAGGTCGCTTTAGTTTTAATGTGAAAGGCGGTCGTTGTGAAGCTTGTCAGGGCGACGGTGTCATTAAGGTTGAAATGCACTTTTTACCGGATGTTTATGTCACCTGTGACACCTGCCAGGGGAAACGCTATAACCGTGAAACGCTGGATGTGAAATACAAAGGCAAAAATATTTACCAGGTGCTGTCCATGACGGTTGAAGAAGCGGCGGAATTTTTCAGTGCCATCCCTAAAGTAGCCGATAAATTACAAACGCTGTTGGATGTCGGTTTGAGTTATATCACCTTAGGCCAAAATGCCACCACCTTATCCGGTGGCGAAGCGCAACGGGTTAAACTGGCGAAAGAATTATCCAAACGCGATACCGGCCAGACTGTTTATATTTTAGATGAACCCACCACCGGCTTACACTTTGCCGATGTGAAGCAATTGCTCAAGGTATTGCACCGCTTACGCGATAACGGCAACACCATCGTCGTCATTGAGCATAATCTGGATGTCATTAAAACCGCTGACTGGATTGTTGATTTGGGACCTGAAGGCGGTCAGGGTGGTGGCGAAATATTGGCTGAAGGCAGCCCGGAGCAGATTGCCAAAGACAAGGACAGTCATACCGGTCGATTTTTGGCACCGATGTTGAAAAAATAATCAATGTCGGGTTAATTGGTACCCGGCACCGCGCACCGTTTTAATCCAACGCTCTTTGTTAAACGGTTTCAAGGCCTTGCGTAAACGTAAAATATGAACGTCCACAGTACGGTCTTCCACGCAAGCATTGTGCCCCCAGATATGATTTAAAATACGTTCACGGCTGAGTAATTTTTCACAGTTTTCAAGTAATAGTTTAAGCAACTTAAATTCCGTTAAACTAAGATTAATCGCTTTATCATCAATCCAGACCCGATGTGCATCCACCTCCATTCGAATAGACTCATAGCGCAGTACTCTGTTGTCCTCATAGCCCTGTGCTCGACGTAAATGGGCATTAATGCGGGCAATCAATTCTTGTACCGAGACCGGTTTGATTAAATAATCATCTGCACCCAGTTGCAAACCTTTAATTTTGTCCCGTTCTTCAGCACGTGCCGTTAACATAATTAAAGGTAAGTCTTTCAGCACATCATCACGACGAATAATGGAAACCAGTTCCAGGCCGCTGAAATCAGGTAAACCCCAATCAATCACCACCAAATCAGGGCGGTCTTGTTGCAGTCGCTGTAAAGCTTGGCCACCGGATTCGGCTTTTATCACCTGAAAGTCTGCCTGCGATAATGAAAATGCCATCATTTCACGAATGGCATCGTCATCTTCGACAATCATAATTTTTTTTGACATGGGCAATCAGTAAAAAGTAGGTTATCGGTATTTTAATCGGCTTTTATGACGCCAATATGACAAACGTTAATCCTCTTCCGGTTTATCATCTATGGCCGGCTGATCTTCACGTTTATGTAAAATGACGATGGTGTGGCCCTGGACCGCAATACTGCCCTGAGTTTGCAGTTCTTTTAATACCCGTCCGGCCATTTCCCGGGAACAACCAACAATACGTGATATTTCCTGACGTGATACTTTAATTTGTGTACCTTCAGGATGCGATAGCGCAGCCGGTTCTTTACACAAATCCAGTAAGGTACGGGCAATACGTCCGGTGACATCCAAAAAGGCCAAACGGTGCACTTTGCGCGAAGTTTGTAGCAATCGATGGGTTAATTGGGTGCCGATGGCATATAAAATATGACTGGCATCTTCTTTCAGTTCATTTTCAAACAACTGTCCCAAACGCATATACCCAATCTCTGCCACTTCAGTTTTTTCCTTGGCTTTAACCATCACTTCCCGCCGTTCGGTTTTCATAAACAAACCCATTTCACCAATAAAGTCACCTTTATTTAGATAAGCCAAAATAAGCTCTTTACCCTCTTCATTTTCATAGGAAATGGTGACCGAACCACTGACAATATAGTACAAGGTATTGGCCAGGTCGCCGGGGCGAATAATGGTGGTTTTGTTGGGGAATTTACGGCGATGGCACATCGACAAAAATCGATTCATCGACTCCACACTGAGCTGAAAAAAACTGCTGTTTTGAAACCGCTCGCTTAAATATAATTCATCATATTCTGTATCATTAAATACGTCTGACATGTCAGAATCCTCTGTCATTCTGTTTAGGGCGCAGAACGCCATAATTGTGATTGAAATTGGTCTTAGATACCCTTCTATAACATCATAACCTATTTTTTAGCTGTTTTGAAACACTGCCTCACATTCCACCAATAAGTCTTCCCGGCAAATGTCGCCGCCAAGGATGATATAATGATATAAACCCTCGGCAGCAATAGATTGCTGCAAATCGTCAATATCGGTAATATCACGTAAATAAAAGCGGTATAAACCTGTCTGTAAATCGACCTCGACATCGGAGGCACGTAACAACACCTCGATATTGCGCATACATTCTTTAAATTGCAGACGCAAATCATCTTTGTGTTTGGTTTCATGTCCAACGACACTGGCGGTACCACTACACATGAGCAGATTACCGAATTGCATGGCCCTGGAAAAACGGGGTTGTTTCGGTGAATAATGCAACGGGTATTCCCAGGCCGAAACCTGGCGGCTGTTTTCAATCACGGTACCGGCTGTTTTCGAAAAAATAAACACATAACACGATTGCTGATTGTGGGTGCCAATGGCCGTGGCCGCCGGATTGGGTTGGTTTAACTGATTATATTGGTCTAATAACGCATGTCTGGCGACACAAAAACGCTTATAATTTTCCATACCGGCCTTATCATCGTTAATGGCCGGAAAATAGTTCCAAACA
>CAZWVE010000214.1:264-3395 GCA_964636925.1 uncultured Marinicella sp. | reverse complement strand
TTTTAAATTGTGTTTTTGGTAGTCTTTCACCAGCTAAATATTTGCTGACTAAGAGGAAAATATCTTCTTTCACTTCAAGGCTGAATTGAGAAATTTCTTTTTTAAATTGAGCAGTGAAGCGAATTTTTTTCATCCATAAGAATGTTAGTAAAAATACTAACAGATGTCAAGAGCTTATTATTCGCTTAAGAGATAATAAATATTGACTATTGAGAAAGATATAAACTAAAAAAAGCGACGATTAACGCCGCTTTTTTTAGTTTAAACTCCAGATAATATTATCTGTTCTCAATGGGTTCCACTTTGCGGGCTTCGGGGCCGGTGTAATCGGCGTTGGGGCGGATAATGCGGTTGTTTTCGCGTTGTTCGAACACATGGGCAGTCCAACCGGTGACCCGGGACATGACGAATATGGGTGTGAATAACTCAGTCGGGATACCCATAAAGTGATACGCCGAGGCGTGGAAGAAATCGGCATTGGGGAACAGTTTTTTCTCATCCCACATTTTTTTCTCAACCGCACAACTGACCGGGTATAAGGTGGTGTCACCCACTTCTTCAGCCAATTTTTCAGACCATTTTTTAATGATGGCATTTCTGGGATCGCGTTCGGTATAGACCGCATGGCCAAAGCCCATAATCAGGGTTTTGTTTTTCAGCATCTCATCGATGGCGGCTGTGGCTTCTGCAGGTGTTGACCATTGGGCCAACATGGCCATGGCCGCTTCATTGGCACCACCGTGTAAATGACCGCGCAAGGCGCCGATGGACGCAGTGACGCAGGAATGGATATCCGATAAAGTCGAAGCCACCACACGGCCGGTAAAGGTTGAGGCGTTAAATTCATGTTCGGCGTATAAAATTAAAGACACATCCATCACCCGGGCATGTAATTCACTGGGTTTTTTACCGTGCAACATTTCTAAGAAATGCGCGCCGACGCCATCAATGTTCGATGCGGTATCGATGCGTTTGCCATGGGTGACAAATTGGTACCAGTAACAAATTATACCGGGCAGGGTGGCGACTAAGCGGTCGGCTTTATCCCGTTGCTGTGAAAAATCGGTTTCGGTTTCTAAATTACCCAACATCGAGGTTCCGGTGCGCATCACATCCATGGGGTGGGCATCGGCGGGGATCAGTTCTAAGGTTTTTTTTACCGCTTGCGGTAATTCACGCAGGCCGTTGATTTTCTTTTTATAGGCGTCGAGTTCACTTTGATTGGGCAGGTGACCATGAATAATCAGGTGCGCGACTTCGTAAAAGCTGGCATTGGTGGCTAAGTCATCGACATCATAACCGCGATAGGTCAGGCCGGTGCCTTGTTTGCCGACAGTACAAAGGGCGGTTTGTCCGGCCACCTGGCCGCGTAATCCGGCACCGCCGGCTTTTTTTGAATTTCCCATGTTATTTGTCCTCCGAAAAAAGTTGATCTAATTTTTGTTCATAGCTGTGGTAATCCAGGTAATCATACAGCTCTTCTCTGGTTTGCATAATGTCCAGCACATCTTTTTGGTGACCTTGTTCAAACAAGGCGTTATAAACCGTTTCTGCCGCTTTGTTCATGGCGCGGTAGGCGCCGCAACAATACAGCACAATATCGACATCGTGTTGTGCCAGTTCGTCGCAGGTAAATAATGGTGTATGACCGAATTCAGTGATATTGGCCAGAATGGGGACCTTGACCGCGGCTCTAAAACGTTGGTATTGTTCCAGGGTTTTCATGGCTTCGGGAAAAATCATATCAGCACCGGCTTCAACACAAGCCACCGCACGTTCAATGGCGGCTTCTTCGCCTTCAATGGCCAGGGCATCGGTGCGGGCCATAATCACGAAGTTCTCATCGGTGCGGGCATCAACAGCAGATTTAATGCGATCGACCATTTCCTGTTTTGACACCACTTCCTTGTTGGGTCGATGGCCACAGCGTTTTTGAGCCACCTGATCTTCAATGTGCATGGCTGCGGCACCGGCTTTAATCACCGAGCGGGTGGTGCGGGCAATGTTAAAAGCGCCGCCCCAACCGGTGTCCACATCAATCAAAAGCGGTAAATCACAGACATCGGTGATGCGGCGCACATCTGTCAGCACATCTTCCAATGATGAAATGCCTAAATCCGGCATACCGAGGGAATTAGCCGCAACCCCGCCACCGGATAAATAGATGGCCTGATGACCAATGGCTTTCGCCATGCGGGCGGTGTAAGCATTGATGGTGCCGACCACTTTCAGTGGGTCGTTTTGTTCGACGGCTTGCCGGAATTTAAGTCCGGGGCTGGTGATTGTTTGTGTCATATTGTTATAGGGTTTGCTGTTGGCAGTTTGGGTGTGTTCAACTGCGTTTGTTAGGTGTTGACGTGAGCCATGCTTTACACCCGATTGAATCACGTTTTAAGCTTTTTTTATGGCATCAAAAAGATGCTAAGTCCTTGATAAGACCTTGAATTTAAAGCGTGCGAATTATAACAGAATGGTGGCATTATAGCCACCAAAGTGTGACTTTGGGCTAAGTAGTTAAGCCCGTTCTATATGACGTAATAAACCACTGATGCCACCTTGTAAGGCATAAACGTCAAAGTCCATTGAGGTTAAGGTATAGGCAGCGACAGCACATCGTGACCCCATATTACTGGCAGTGATGATTGGGGCGTTGGGGTTGAGTTGTTGACTGCGCTCGCGTAGTTCAGTTAAGGGAATATTTATACTGCCTTTGATGCCCATTTGCTGGTGTTCATCATTCTCTCGGACATCGAGTAAGGTAGCGCCGCCGCCGATTTTTTGCAATGCGTGCTCAGCGGTAATCCACCGAACCACATGGGCTTTCAGTAATTTTCGAAAAGCTTCACCGGACAGACGCATGAGTGTGCCGTCACTTAACATGCGAACACTGGCATTGCGGGGTTCATTAGAGACCAAAGCGGTTTCACCAAATAAGTCGCCGTTGTCCAGTTTTGCGACCTGTTCTTCACCTTCTGACTGACATTTAAAAACAGCTGCTTCACCATCAGCAATAATGTAACAATAATCACCGGCTTCACCTTCACTCATTAATTCATCACCTTGACGCACTTCGATACGCTCCAGTACTGCAAACAATTCAGAGACATTGCCCTGGGGAATCATTTGTACTG
>CAZWVE010000214.1:0-254 GCA_964636925.1 uncultured Marinicella sp. | reverse complement strand
AGCCCAGTACCCATTGATAGTGGCGATGATTTCTCAGTGGACTATCCAGCCCGGCTTGTTCGTGGCATCTGTTCCAAACCTGAAATTGCTCCAGTAATTTCGCATCAATAGCAAAACAGGTGACTTCTTTTGAAGCGGCCTTGATGGTCGCTTGTTGACTTTTATGGGCATCAATAATGGGGTATTTAGCGGATAAACTTTTTGATTTGAGGATTTTTTCGCGACCTGACTCTGTGGTGATGTGGACCACGCCC
>CAZWVE010000213.1:0-3427 GCA_964636925.1 uncultured Marinicella sp. | reverse complement strand
TGGTGAATGACAATCTGGTACTGATGGATTACTGTAATCAGCTGAAAGAAAAAGGTCTTGCGGCCAAAGATGCCATTATCGAAGCCGGTGTCGCCCGTTTCCGCCCCATTTTGCTCACCTCAGTAACCACCATTGTCGGCCTGATGCCGATGATGCTGGAACGCTCCATCCAGGCTGCCTTCCTGCAACCAGTGGTGGTCTCACTGGCGTTCGGTGTCTTTATGGCCTTTTTCATCACCCTGTTTATGGTACCGGCGCTGTATGCCATTGGTCTGGATTTTTATGACTTCAGACAACGTATTAAAGCCCGAATTCTCGGCCGTAAAATCCCACAAACTAGCTCGCTTGAATCGACAGAAGTGAAGCAAAGCAGTTAGCTTTGACAATGTACAGACACGGAAGTCTGTACCATCTGCGTTATAATGAAGTCATGACAAACAAAAATCTGGTCAGAAATACCCTTATCGGTGGTTTTGTCGCTGACGCAGCCTCTTTAGGTTTGCACTGGCTGTATGATGTCGAACACCTGGACAAAGTCACCAAAGCCCACAACCAACAGGCCGCTTTTCTCCCGGTCGATAAAAGTCACTATCAAGGCGAAGTCGGCTACTTCGCCCACGGCCAGAAACACAGCGGCATGCTGACCCAATACGGCGAATCCTTGCGCCTGATGATTGACAGTATGAATGCCAGCGACGGGCAATTGAACATCGAATCCGTGCAACAGCATTTCAAAGACACCTTTGGCCCGGGCGGCTCCTATCAGGGCTACATCGACAAACCCACCGCCGGGACATTAGAGAATTTATCAAATGGCCAAACCAAGCCATCCGGCATTGATGACGATCAGTTACCCGCTATTGCCAGATTGGCCCCGGTGATAGTGGCCTATCATAAGCATCCGGAATTCAGTCAAATCCTCGAACAAGCCATCACAATCACCAATACCCACCCGGACGCTTTGCACTACGGACAAGTCTATGCCGATTTATTAACGCTGATTCTCAACGGCTCCGAATTAAAAACCGCCCTGCAACAAACCGCCGAACAAGCCCCGGACAGCACCCGGAAAGGTCTTAAAGATGCTCTAAACAGCACAGAAACCGATTCCGTAAAATACGGCGAAACCACCGGCCGCGCCTGCCCCCTATCCCAGGCCATGCCCCTGTGCTTTCATATCCTTAATAACACCAACACCTACCAAACCGCCATCGAAACCAACATCCGCGCCGGCGGCGACAACGCCGGTCGCAGCATCTTTATCGGCACCCTACTTGGCGCTTATTTCGGTATGGATGAAGACAAAGGCATTCCGATTGAATGGCTGTTGCGATTGAAGGATGGCTTAGCGCTGTGGCGGTCATGTGGTGAATTAGCTCAGAAAACCTCCTCAATAAACAACTAATCACCCGTAGCTGCAATCTTTCCTGCCTGAAAAATGTAACGTAGCCGCGACCCTGCGTCTACATAAAAACAAATCTGAAACGATGCCTACATCTAATAACAAACACATTTTTCAGCCATTTCGGTATGATTGCGCTAATACCTGTTAAAATCAGATACATGTATAAGGTTTCACTTTTAGCTCTATTGTTTGTTTACTGTAGTTCGGTTTACGGAGAACAATTAACCTTTGTTCACGAAAAAGATGGTACTTCGCATTTAATAAAAAAAGATAATAACAAAAAAACGGGTACCTTCATTAAATTCACCCACATTAAAGTTGATGATAAGGTCATTCATTTAAAAACCCCTGACATATCGCAATCCAAATACACTATGTTCAAAAAATGGCAAAGCGGTATTCAGGAAAACTGGTTCAAGTTAAATAATACCTATCAAGTTACTTTGACCGTCGACACGAGTCTCATTAAACAAGATGCCAAAACCCTCGCCATAAATTACGATATAGAATCAGCAAAACCAGATGCCATGATATTTGTTGGTGAATATGGCAAATACCCCGTTAAAAGTCATCCAGACAGTGAAGCAATAGTATTCAATGATGCACCTGTTATGCTCACAAACACTTGCCAAATTATTCCATACAATGAAAACAAGCAAAAACAACAGCATCAATTTTCAGCTCATATCCCCCCGGGACAGAAAGAATTTAGTCTTGCAATGACTTTTCATATTGACGACAAACAGCGTAAGCAGGTGTTATTTCATCCCATTGATTTGATAAAAACTAACAATGAAATTATTGTCGGCGATTTTAATAAACCAGTAACTGTTTACCATAATCAAAACGGAATCTATCAATTTAAACAAAGCCTTGATGATTATAATTATGAAGACAGTATTATCGAAAATATGGCTTCAAACGGCATTCAGTTGGTCATAGGAGTTAATGATTTTCCCAACAATAATTTATTTCTCTATAAACGAAAAAATGATCAATGGAAGTTTCAGAATCGTTTATTGACTAAAAGCGAACAAAAGGTTTGGTCATTTGGAACTGTTTTCTTGATAGATAATGAAACTATCTATACCGCATATCAAAATGGCATAAAAAATAAACTGGTTAGCTTCAAAAATGAAAACCAACAATGGCAAGAAAATCATATTTTAAGTTTCCCTTTTATCGATAACCATTCGTATATAGTAGATTTTAAGAAAAATAATGACTATTTAGTGGTGGCATTGACGAAGAAAATAATGATTTACCGACATCAACAAGACTGGCAACTGATTGATACCATTGAAATGAATTCTAAATTCAACCTCAGAACTGAACATATCGCGTTATCAAATAATGATGTATTAGCGGTGTCTGGACAAGAGGAGAATGTCAGTGGCTTTTCAAAAAATAATGATTTTGTGCTTCTTTTTAAACCAGATACAAAGAAAAAATGGAAACATATCAAGACGCTAAAACCAAACTTATCTGACCAAAACACAGCTGTTGAATTGAATCGATTCCCGCTTAATTTTGGAGAACAGGTCTTAATCTCAGATAAAAGAATATTTGTTGCAAGCCCGGGGCAACGTACTCAATCAGAAATGTTAAATTCAGACACTGAAAATTGTTATTTTAGTGACAGTCGCGGTACCATTTATGATTTTAAAAACCACAAAAATGAGTGGTATTTGCATAAAATCATGAAAGCCGAACAACTGGGGTTTGATTTGTCACAACCCACAATAGATGGCAAAGAGTTATATTACATTGAAACAAATCACCACTCTGCATCATTAAAACAAATTAATTTTTCATTAAACGACACAATGGCTTCCTATCCAATAAAGATAAAAACCCATTAATTTTATTACTTAATTTTTAACACTTCATTGATCAAACCCAAAATCGTATTCAGATTAGCCATCAGCGGTTGATAGTGATTTTCATCGGTGGCTTCGCTGGTGAGGATAAACATCAGTAGATTGTTTTCAAATGCCTGCGACTGTAACAGGTGCAGGTTAC
>CAZWVE010000212.1:0-3448 GCA_964636925.1 uncultured Marinicella sp. | reverse complement strand
TCAATTTTTTCAGCACTGACTATTATTAAGCAGATAAACAGTGTGATTTTTATCATGAGTTGCTTGTTCATAATTAATTTCCTGAGTATGAGTAGGTTGTAAAGAACAGGTGAATGTCACTGACCCCATTGCCATCACGTTCACCACCACCACCTTGAATTAAATTACCGTGTATAAAAGTATCAAGACCTTCATTAGGGTCATTCAAGAAACTGGCGCCTGGAATAATCATCATCCATTTACGGTTCCAGACTGAACGGCCGATAAGTCTGGAACTGGATATAATTTCAGAAGTATCAAACGGTTCACTGTAATGATGAGCCAGGTATTGAGAATAACGTCTTATCTCTGTGGCGCTGCCAACCTGGTTATCTATCATGGGTAACCAGTCAAAAGCGTCTAAATCACCCGAACCCAGTGGTAAAGGAACCGGTATTCTTTGGTCTATTATTTGCCACTCTCGCAGGCTAAAATTATCAGCGGCCGGCGACCGTAGAATATCGGCACCCACAGGGAACAAATACATTCTTGGGGTATTGGCTAATGACAAGCCACTGTAATCTTCGAACCAGGTCCCCACACCTCTGACACGGGTACTGAATTGACTCGAATCATAAGCACTGTCTCCTGGACCTAAATCATTACCAAAGAAATTCAAACCAAATAACACATTGCTGTCAAATGTGATGACAATACCCGGTTGTGGGCCGGCACTTTCAGGTGCAAAAGGTCGTGCATAGCGCCTAAATTCAGGTATGTCCCACAAATTGTCAACCCGATTATTTTCTAATACCTGCCGCCAGGTTTCATCACTGGTATCATCCGTTGCCACCCTAAATAATTCATAACGTAATGAAAAACGGTTGGTTTCAATTTGCGGATTATTAAAGCCCATCTGACCTTTCAGCACATTAAAATTTAATTTCATACGAGCCATTGGGTCTGACAGCCCCTGAGAACCAACCAGGGGTTCACGCCGAACGATTTGCCCGATGCCACGTTCCCGGACAATATCCGTTAAAAAGCCCTGACCAGACTGGGCATCTGTGCCTAACAGGTTGGTGTCGTAGTCATAAGCCTTGGCGGCCATATAGACATATCGGGCGGCATTATCAAAAGCCGCTCGATATTTTTGCAGGGCGTCATTACGAAAGACTCTAAAGGCCATATCCTGGTAACGATACTCCTGAATCTCTGCCGCACCTTTTCGACGGAACGACTCCATCTGTTCAAAAACCTCTAAACCGTCGGCCAATGCCGTGTTATATTTACCAATCAACTGCCTCGCCGCTTCCGCCCGGGCATAAATTTCAGCCCTAAGCGCCGGTTCTTTACGCAGTAATATACTAATTTCACCGGACACATTAAATAAATCTAAAGCTGAGTCATTTAGCAGTACTTGTGTTTCTGCGGCATTACCAACCGCTTCAGCAGAATACTCAACCACACTGGCCACCTGCTCAATACCATCAGCAACTTTGTCTATGGTAAAAGCAGTCGCATCACCGCCAAAATTAACAGCACAAACTGCACCGGAAGCGACATCACCACCCGCGGCTAAACCGGCAATCATGTTTCTGGGTATACATTCTGCTGTATTCTCAAATGAGGTATCAATCACTTCCGCCGCGAAATGACCAATGGCTGCGATTTTCTGATAAGTAAAAGCCAGGTCCTTAAGGGTTTTAATTTCAGCCGCAGCCTGATTTTTCACGTCGATACTGTTTTCAGTGATATTAAACGTGGCTTCCAGGGTATCGATATTACTTTGGATTTCCTGACGTAAATTATCATAATCAAGCATGGCTTGACGAACAGCCACACGCGCCATCACCATTTCCTGTTGAATTTCCTGCAGTCGACCAACAGCACGTCGTGAGCTGTCCCATTCATCCGGCTTGGCAAAGGCAAAACCTAAGTCAGCCGATTCAACGGTGCGGTACTTAACGTCCAAAGAGTCATTGACATCCAGTTCACCCAAAGCACACCCTGTACCTAATGGATTATCGGCACACGCCGGACTGGGTTCACGAGGTGCATTGATTGGTGCAGCACCCATATTGAAAAAATTGATACCGCCGGCCACCGGACTAAATGTTCCGGTAAACTCTTTAACAACACCGACAGTATTATTACTGGGATCATAACCGACACAATCTCCATTTGAGTTTGTTTCAGTACAACTAAAGTCGAAGTCAGTCCCTGCTAAGGCGGGTGAATCTATATACATATAATGATACATATCCGGACCATCATAACCTGCCGGATAGGTGCCTCCGGGTCCAATGTCATCTTCATAAGGCATACCGAAAATTTCAATTAATTGATTGTTGAAATCATTTTCAGTGGCTCTGGAGTCTCGAGCAATATCTTCAGTATTATCCTGATTTTGACGTATCAAATTGGTTAGCTGATTGGCAAAGTCCCAGACATCCACAAGACTATCAACGGCTTCAACAGCGCGATCGTAAACCTGTTCAAAGTGTGTCTCACCGTTAGCAATGGCATCCGGGTCGATATCAAAAGGTACCACACCTGTCGCCAAACCAAGCGGATTTAAACCACGATCTGCTTTGTCGACCTGAGCCTGGATATTGGCATAACTGGACACCAGTTCATCCAGTTCAAGTATGTTAGACCGTTTAATGACTTCAATTCCCTGATGTGTCGGGTCATTGTCTTCATCAGGTATAATTGAATTGGCCGTCACCCAATCAAAATATGCAGCCGACCCGGCCCGTCTGGCCCAGCCGCTGACACCCCAGGCACGGTCTGGATCACTGTCAACATAACCCTGATATTGTCCGGCCGGATCTTCAACATAAGCACTCCGGTAGGTTAATGCGACAATTTCCGAACCTGTTCGGGCTTTGGCCGCTGCTGTTTCGGCAAATTGGCGTTCATCTAAATAATCCACTTGTGTCGGTGCACCGGCAATGCTGACACCTTCGGTTTCAGCCTGCCAGGTATAAAACGGATGCCGAAGCAAGTTGTAATAAATATCTGTGGCCGTTAAATAATGGCCCCAGGCATCTCCATGGCCTTGTGGGTATTGCTTTATGGCATCATAAACATCAATCGTACCACTGTCGTCGATATCGGAAATGTTATAACTCAAGGCATAAGCGACCTCACCATCTCCGTTGGTAAAATTCCATAATAAACGGTTATAAACCGGCGCCGCATCAACAGCGCCGCGCGAAGCATCACGCCCCCGCAACAACACCAGTTCCTCACTTAACATAGAATCTAACTGGTTTTGAAAGGTAAATAAGGTGCTGGCTATGGTCATGGCACCATTATCACTGGAAATACCTATCATCGGATCCTGAGCATCGGCATAGGCTTCATTCCCCAATAAAGTATAAAAATCGACCAACTTAGAGGACACCTGAAGTATGGCTTTATTGGCCGGTGGATAATTCACCGGTGGCGTGGCATCGACACT
>CAZWVE010000211.1:0-3453 GCA_964636925.1 uncultured Marinicella sp. | reverse complement strand
ATTAGCTGGTATTCAATATCCAGACCAAATTGTCGGGCAAATTCTTGATGAATCTGCGGTGACTGGCTGTGTTTTACCGGATGGCCGAAGAGTGCCAGCTGATATATCATTGATCGCTGAGCCAATGAATGACACGGTCGGCATAATAGGTCAATATGGCATCACAACCGGCGCGTTTAAAACATAATAAGGCTTCCATGATGGCCGGTTTTTCATCCAAAAAGCCGTTATTAATGGCGCTTTGCAGCATGGCGTATTCACCGGACACCTGATAAGCGCAAATTGGCACATTAAAATAATCCTTGGCAGTTTTAACGACATCTAAATAGGGCATACCGGGCTTAATCATCACCATGTCAGCACCTTCATCGATATCCAGTTGAATTTCATCAATCGCTTCGCGGGCGTTGCCGGGATTCATTTGATAGGTTTCTTTGGAGCTTTTACCCAGATTGGCGGCTGAACCCACGGCATCACGAAACGGACCGTAAAAAACAGAAGCATATTTAGCCGAATAGGCCAGAATGCCGACATTGTGTCTTTTTTTCAATTCAAAAGCGGCACGAATTTCACCAATGCGGCCATCCATCATGTCAGAAGGAGCGACCATGTCGGCACCGGCATCGGCGTGGGATTGGGCCTGCATAACCAGGGCTTTAATGGTCACATCATTAAGGATTTCACCCTGATCATTGATAATGCCATCCTGACCGTGGGAGGTATAGGGATCCAGGGCTACATCTGTAATTACCCACAATTCAGGTAACTCTGATTTAATGGTCTTGACCGCTTTTTGTACCAGGCCTTCGGGGTTCCAGGCTTCTGAAGCATCATCAGATTTAAAGGCTGTATCCACCACCGGAAATAAAGCCACGGCGTTGAGCCCCCTGGCCGTTAACGTATGCAGTTTATCGAGCAATAAATCGACACTCATACGGGTCACGCCCGGCATGGATTGAATTTGTTCAGTGCGATTAAAACCATCCAATATAAAGACCGGCCAAATTAAATCCCGGGCGCATAGGTGATGTTCCTGGGCCAGATTTCTGATGGCCTGATTTTGCCGCAATCGTCGTTTACGGGTATGGGGGAAGTACATGTCTTTAGAACCTTCGTGAATCAAAGATGATAGTTTAGTGAATTTAGGTTAAAATTTCAGCCTTTATCAACATAACCGGACTATGGCTGTTATTATTAAAACGCCTGAACAAATCGAAAAAATGCGTGCTGCCGGTCAGGATGCCGCTGCTGTACTGGACATGATTACACCTTATGTGCAACCCGGGGTGTCTACCTTGGAACTGGACGAGCGCTGCCACCGCTTTATTGTGGATGAACAAAAAAATATTCCAGCACCATTGAATTACCGAGGATTTCCTAAATCTATCTGTACTTCGGTGAACCAAGTCATTTGTCACGGCATTCCCAGTGAAGACAGAATCCTCAAAGACGGCGATATTATTAATATCGATGTCACGGTCATTAAAGACGGCTGGCACGGTGACACCTCTCGCATGTTTTTCGTCGGTGAACCGAAACAACGCGCCAGACGATTGGTCGAAGTCACCTATGAGGCCATGAAACTGGGCATCGAAATGGTTAAACCGGGTATTCGATTGGGTGATATTGGTGCCGCCATTCAAGCCCATGCTTTGAAAAACCGTTATTCTGTGGTGTATGAATATTGTGGTCATGGTATCGGTCAAACTTTTCATGAGGACCCGCAAGTCTTACATTATGGACGTCCGGGCACCGGTTTGGTGCTTGAAAAAGGCATGACCTTTACCATTGAGCCGATGATCAATATTGGTAAACGGCACAGTAAATTATTGTCCGATGGTTGGACTGTGGTGACCAAAGACCGCTCGTTATCGGCACAATGGGAGCACACCCTGGCAGTCACTGATGACGGTTTTGATGTGCTTACTGAATCACCGAATTTTCCGCTGTAATACATGGCGCTGCTGGCCCCACCTGATCATGCTGAAGAGTACCTCAATATTATCGCCCTTGATACCGTTGAGGATGACGACTATCTGGCTGTTTTAAAACAGCTTTTGCAACAAGCGGAAGAAAAAATTAATGCCGATTTTTATCGCTGGCATAACATCACGCGCTTGGTAAAGACCCGTGCCTGGTTGGTGGAGCAATTTGTATTAGAGCTGTGGTTACGCTGTGATTTACATCAACATAATTTAACGCTGGTGGCCGTGGGTGGTTTTGGTCGCGGAGATTTACAGCCCTTTTCAGATGTTGATTTACTTATTTTATTTCAAGAAGAATTACCAGAGGCCGCAGTCAGTTTATTTATTCAAAACCTGTGGGATTTAGGTTTGGATGTGGGCCATGCGGTACGTACGGTAGCAGAATCTGTGGCTTTGGCGAAAGACAATATTGCGGTCACCACCAACTTAATGGAAAGCCGCTTTCTGCGTGGTAATCTTGATTTATACCGGCAGATGATGGATCTCACCGATGATCAGCATATGTGGTCCGGACGTGATTTCTTTCAGGCTAAATACGCAGAACAGCAAGAGCGGCATCGTAAATGTGGTGGCAGTGCTTATAATTTAGAACCCAATATTAAGGAAGGACCGGGTGGTCTGCGTGACATTCAGATGGTGACCTGGGTAGCGCAACGTCATTTTCATGTCAAATCAATGCACGGTCTCGTGGATGTCGGTTTTTTGCATCCCGATGAATATATCCGATTGCAAAAGGGTTTACGAAAATTATGGAAAATTCGATTTGCTTTGCACTTATTGGCGGGCCGTAAAGAAGACCGTTTGTTATTTGACCACCAAAAAGAACTGGCGCGTGTGTTTGGCTATCAGGATGATGAGGAATCGTTGGGCGTTGAAAAATTTATGCAGAATTACTACCGCAATGCCATGCGCTTAGAACAGTTGAATATGCGCTTATTGCAGTTATTTAAAGAAAATATTCTGCAAAGCAATGAAGACAAACAAGTGACCGCCATTAACCGTGATTTTTCCATCATTAATGGTTTTTTGGAAGTCAATGACCGACAGGTTTTCCTGGATCGTCCGGCGGCGTTGTTTGAACTGTTTCATCATTATCAGCAAAACCCGAATGTCTATGGTATTCGTGCCAATACCCAACGTCATGTCAGTATGTGTTTACATGTGATTGATGATGATTTTCGGCGTGACGATACCGTCAAAGACATTTTTCTGGCCATTTTCAAACATAAAAACCTGGTCTTTAATCAGCTTAATTTAATGAATGCTTTGGGCGTTTTGGGGCAGTTTTTGCCGGTTTTTGGTCGTATTGTCGGGCGTATGCAATATGATCTATTTCATATGTACACCGTGGATCAGCATACCTTGTTTGTGGTGCGCAATATTCGTCAGATTTTTCTTGATGAACAGGCGCATCCCCTGGCGTATAAAGTGGCGGGACAGTTCAAACGCCCTTATGTGTTGCATTTAG
>CAZWVE010000210.1:0-3472 GCA_964636925.1 uncultured Marinicella sp. | reverse complement strand
GCCTGTGGTCGAGGATGACAACTGATGGCCGGATGGGTTTTAAAAATGTTGGGTTGGCACATTATTAATGAACTGCCCGATGACAAGAAATACATACTGATTGTGGCACCGCATACCAGTAACTGGGATTTTGTTTATGGGGTTCTGGCCAAATGGGCGGTGGGTCTGAAGGTTAACTTTTTAGGTAAGGACAGTTTATTTAAATCGCCCCTGGGCTGGTGGTTTAAAGCCCTGGGTGGCATACCGGTGTACCGTGATCAATCGTTGAATATGGTGGAACAAATGGTGCAGCAGTTCTCACAACGCGACCGACTGATTTTAACCATGTCTCCTGAAGGCACGCGCAGTCGCTTAAATTACTGGAAATCGGGTTTTTATCATATTGCTTGTGGCGCGCAGGTACCGATTGTGATGGCCACTTTAAACTTTGCGGAAAAACAAATTAAGTTAGGCGGACGTTTTATGCCGCAAGGTGATGTGGTTAAAGACATGGATAAAGTGAGGGCGTTTTATGCCGGCATTGAAGGTAAAAAACCCGAAAACCAGGGCCCGATTCGCTTGAAAATGGAATATCCTAAACCCAAAAAACCCGACTCATCGCCGGGTTTTTAAGTTTATTAAGACACGCTTTAGCGTAAATCATCTTGATCTATGGGTTTATCATGGGGCATCAATTGAATACCCGCACTTAACTGCTGCACAGGAACCATGAGACTTTGGTTTTTCAGATTAATGTGGTCAACCACGAAAGGTCCTGTAAAACCCGATTGTCTGATCAAATCCTGCGGTAAATCAAGCGTTAAGTCCGCTTGCCCCTTATTTAATTGGGCTGCCGACATTAACATGGCAATGGCTTGCTTCTCGCCTTGCGCATTGATGCCTGACAAAACACCACTGACCTCGTAACGACCGGCCACAGCCACATCCAAACCTAATTTCAGGGTATGGTTTTGCACTGTCATTTGCTGATTAATGCGGGCTGTGGGTAAGCTCAAGACAAAGGCTGAAGAGACATCACGCATGACTTTTAAACCGTTTATGTCGCTGCTTGCCACGGTGTGTACTTCCCAAAGACCATGTGCCAAGGATTGGCCGGTTAACTGGTCGGTGCTGGCTTGATAGTCCCCATTTTTATTAGGCTGAAAGTTTAAGTCAGCCACTTTTTCACCGTTGGGTTGGCTGATGTAGCCGGTCATGGTCATATCATTATTGCCTTGATGAGATAGTAATTGGCTGTTTATTTTAACCACTTGATGAGCGGCATATTGCTGCTGTGAAGTTTTGAGTTGCAACACATATTCGCTGTTGGGCTCAAATACATGAACTCCAAAGGTATCGTCTTTGGTCAGTGACTTGGTGGCAGTCGGCATCGATAAAGTGAGCATGCCCGGCTGGGTTTGCACTTCTAAAGCCACGGTGTGATCGGATACCGGCATGCCGGTGGCTTTGAGTTGCTCACTGTTGGCAAATACATCGACGCTCAGATTCTGATCAAATTGAGTGACGACAATATCCTGTTGGTTCAGTGCCTGTGATGATTTGCTCGGATTAAGCGGATTAATACGAATTACTGTCAAATCTGAAGTGACGGGTAATTGCAGGCCTTGCTTCAGTTTTTGGGCATCGGTGTTCAGCCAATATTGCTTGGACTCGGCTAAATAACCCTGGTTGTTGTCGATTAATGGTTCGCTGCCAAGCAGGCTAAAGTGGAAATTCACCGACTTTTGCTCAGTATTGGCAGGATCACTGATGCTTTTGAGTGATTGGCTATCAACCAAATCAATTTCCTGAGGTGATTCAGTCCACTCTGGTGTGTACTGGGCTAAGCTTAACGTTGATAAACTCAGCAGGCTCAAAATCGTTATATTTTTGATTAATTTCATGGTTTGCTCCTGTGGTTTAAATGTCGTTTCGTAAAATTTTATCCAAATCAAAACAGTTGCGTCTTGACTGGTTGTGATTTAATACTCGACCGCTTTTGGTTCGAGAAGTGTCATAAAACCAGGTGCTGCCGGCACCGGCTTGTGAAGAACATTCTAGGAAACCATCTGAACAAGAACTCAACCAGTTTTGTGTGATCTCAAGCCCGACGCTTTGCGCATAACCGCCACAATAGGCATTGCCACTGAACGGTGAGCTTTTTACATCTGATCCCACCACGTTCCAAAACCCTTTGGGTAAACTGGGTCGACCTGAAGTTCCAAACAGATATTGGTTGTTATAAACAGACATCCATGAGGTTTGTTGCATTCTCACGGCATCACTTTTGTATCCTAAAATCCAACCCAAGGCCGATTCAAAAACATTGCCTTGCATCACGGCATTGGCTAAAGGCGTGCCTTTGGAAGACGGTGCCAGTGCATTGACCCAGCGCGTTTTGTTGATAATGTTGGGATAGCGTGAATCCCAGGTGGGGTTGGACATAATCCAACGCATGACATTGCCGCCGTTTGAATGGGTAATGACCACCATATCGGTGATATTCTTTTGATTGATAAATGTGGTTAGCTGGCCCGCCAAACAACCTGCGGCGGCACTGTCCCACATATACTTTTCAAAATTACAGTTAATCACCACATAGTTGCTTTGATTCGGTAAACCCTGTCGGATGGAATTAATATTCGACCAGGTCCAGTAATCCGATGCGGCATTGGTTTGATGACCGGTGCCGTGAACAAATGCCACGCCGGTGTTTGCCCATAATGGCATGGATAAGAATAACAGGCACAACAGTACCCCGAATTTATGTTTCATTGCTTACTCCTCTTTTTTTAATCAAATTAATTTAGGCCCACAGTGTCTTTGCACCCGTGAGCGGTTAGAATTTATAGCACATTAGAGTATAAACTTCAAACGTTCGTTTGAAAAATCTGTCTGGAACAGATTTTCACGTAGCCCGCAGGGTAAGGCGCAGGGAAGCGCCGAATAAAAATTCGTCGGGAACGAATATTACAATGGATATCCCTATCCATTGCCCTTCGGGTTGGCATGAAAAAGTTTTCCAGAAACTTTTTTCACGAAGCCCGCAGGGTGAGACGCACGGAAGCGCCGAATAAAAAATCGCCAGGAACGATTTTTCACGTAGCCCGCAGGGTAAGCCGCAGGGATACGTCGAATAATTATTTGGCTGGTATATGATAGTTACTAATAAATATAAAAAGTCGTTTAATTAAATTGGATTTGTTGTAAACTATGTGGTTGAATCGATTTTATTACACACCCCTTGGAGTGCTTATGAACAAAATAACAAAATTAACCCTTATCCTATTGATTGCTTTTGCTTTTACTGCGTGTAAAAAAGAACAAGTGAAGCCCGAAACAGATACCACCGATACCACCGATCAAACTGCAGTGGTTGATACCCAACCAATGGATGACGGCCCGATTTGCTGTAACCCAGAAGATTTGGACAATCCGGACAGCCTGTTGTCAAAACGCGTGATTTACTTTGATTTTGACCAATCGACAATTC
>CAZWVE010000209.1:0-3494 GCA_964636925.1 uncultured Marinicella sp. | reverse complement strand
AATAACGATCCTGAAGGCGCCGGCGGTATTCAAATTGAAGGCAACAGTCAATTGTTACTGGCCGAATCGGTGGTCTATGACAACACCGGTGGTACAGGGGGTGGCATTAAGGTCAGTGGTGCTGATGCCCAGCTGTTAATCAGCAACAGCATCATTCGAAACAATCAGTCCGATGCGGGTGGAGGTGTATATTGTGAAAATCAAGGCACCGTCACCATGTTAGGTCTGTCTGCCATTAACAACAACCAAGCCATCTTTGGCGGCGGTATCTATGCCGATGGACAATGTGACATTCAAATGAACAGCGGCGATATACTGGCTCCATTAAATGCACAGTATGGTATTTTAAGAAATACGGCAGAAGTTGGCGGTGGCGTCTTACTGCTTGGTGGCAGCCAAATGGAAATCAAGGGTTCTTTAGAACATCCTGCCAGCATTGTACTTAATATTGCCGACACGGATCAGGTTGAAAGTGGAGGCGGCGTTTATTTGGCCGGCCAAGGAACCCGTTTTGAAGCCATTAACGGCCGAATTGAATCCAATATCGGCACATTCTTTGGTGGTGGTTTTTCGGTTCAGGATCAGGCGGTTTTTGTGATGCGCCGTTTGCCTGGAGATTGCTGGGATAATGAGCGATGCTCTTCCTTATCGAACAACCTTTTGCTGTCCATTGACGGAGACACTGAAAGTTATGGCGGCGCCGGTGATTTATTTGAAGGCGGTGTCGCCAATATTTCGCAAACCCGCATAGATGGCAATCTGGGAAACAGTGTCAGTGCCTTTAATCTGGATGCTTATTCCTACCTGCGCCTGGAAAGTAATTTAATAATCAACAACCGACATTTTAACGATGACACCGCAACCACATTACTTCGGGTCAGTGGCGCACCGGCTGAAGGCTCCAATGTTGATATGTTTTACAACAGCCTCGCCAATAACACCACCTCACTACCCATGATGTACGTCAGAAATGACAGCCAACATACAATTAATGTTTATAACAGTATCATCGACCACACCACCAGTGATATTTTGGGTTTTTTTGATAATGGCCAAAATAACAGCTTAATGCAATGGGACTGTGTGTTTGCCACTGAATCGGCCTCTTTAACCGGCAATGTGGGTTTTGTTAGTTTACAAGATCCGATGTTCGTTAATAAAGCCCAGAGTAATTACCGTTTATCACCGGCCTCCCCGGCCATTGATGCTTGTGATGAATCGACTTTTATCGGTGCCAGTTATCCGGATTTTGATAACAACAATCGTGGAATCGATGAGCCCGGTGTGCCTAATCATTTGGGTCCATTTGATGCAGGGGTCTATGAAGCCAATCTGGATATCATTTTCATCAATGGTTTTGAATAATGAGTATGCGTTGGTTTGTGACATTATTGATATTCAGTGGCATGCTCCATTCAGATGCCAGTGGAATACATAAAACAAGAATCACGGTGGGTAGTGGCCTGACTTGCCACTACCCACCTGAACGCTTAAATCAGGCTGCTCAGGAGCATAACACCTTGTATCTGACTACCGACACAGTGTTTCCGCCCATTGAAATTAATAATCCCCGCGCTCAGATCATTGGCGGCCTGTCTGATTGTGGCGACTGGAATCAACACAGAAACAATTCACAGAAAAGTGTTATTTCAGGCTTCAATCGGCACAGACCTGTCACTATTAATCAACATGAATTACTTGATGCCATGAGCGCCAACATCCAATTAAGAAAATTACGTATTATTGATGGCCATGCTGATTTCGGCGGCGGCATTAAAATCACAGGACCGGCAAAGGTATATCTTGAAGACACTGTTGTTGAACACAACACTGCCACCAATCACGGTGGCGGAATGACAGTAACAGGGCCACCTGTTGAATTACAAATAATCGACAGTCTGATTGAAAATAATCAGGCCGAACGCTTGGGTGGTGGTCTCAGTTGCCAGGGCAATCACCGCATTATCATTAATGACAACAAAAGCATTAAAACCAATCAAGCCCCCTTAGCCGATAATTATCTGCTTAATCAAACCTGTTTTGTTAAAATCAATCAATCCCACTAACTTCTTTGAGCTGTTTGCGCTCCAGTTCAGCAATCATCGTCTGTATTCTTGCTTTTAACTGATTGATGACGGCCTCGCTCACCTGTGATGATTGACTTAATATTTTTTTACTGGTCATCACTTCGTTAAGCCGTTTCTGAAATTGATCATAGGATAAATCAGATTGAGCCATGTTATTTAATGTCAATTGCCAATACTGTTGCGCCAAAAATAACCTGTTTTCAATCTCAAAACCGTTAATCTCAGCCATGATTTGCTGGTATTGACTGTTATTTTCCAACGACAGATAAGCCCAGGCCAGTGCTATCTTTGACAGCTTTTGTTCATAGATCTCAGCATCTTCCATTGCCAGGACTTTTTGTGCTGCTTCGATGGCTTTGATGGGTTGTTCACTGCGGGCATGGCTCAAGGAAAAATAAGCCAATAACATCGGTCTTTGATAATTAAAGTTATTCAAATGGGATGCTTGCCAGGCTGATTGCAACCTGGAAGCGGCAGCCTGCCACTGTCCTTGATGGGCCAGATTCATACCCTGGTAAAGCTGTACAATGGCCATGGGTGAAGCTTGATTTAAATGTTCAACATAACGTTGTGTCAGTTGTAGCAATTCATTGGCTTGTTGGCTTTGAAAAGTGACCACCAATAAATAATTTAAGGTCATTAATTTTGGGTTCAAACCGCGACCACTGTTAGTTTTGAGTTGATACTTTAAGGCTTCTTGTATTTGCTGAATGGCTTTTTGCGGTTGGTTTTTCTGCAGATAAATTTGACTCATCATGCTGTAGGCTGAGGCAATGTATCGGCCTTCACCAATGTCTAAACTCAAGTCCAGGCCTTGCTGTAATATTTGTTGGGCTTGATCAACATCATTCATCACCAAATATGTGGCTGCTAAATTATTAATGGCCATCATTTGACCCACTTGATCTTCGCCAAGTTTGGCACGATCTGCTGCTTGTTCATAGGTATTGATGGCCGCTTGAAAATCCCCGGATTTTTTATATAAAAAGGCCAACTCCATCAAAGCGTCCACCGCCTGGGCGGTGTCTTCCGAATCGACAAAAATCGTCACTGCTTGCTGCACCTGCTCTTTTTGTTCGCTGTCTTTACCCAAGGCGCCATAAGCGCGTGATAGCAGTGTATGGGTTGCACCTAACTGAGTTGGCTGTTGAGCTTGGGTAAAATATCGCAATGATTTTACTAAGGATTCAGCACTGGCAGGATAGCGCTGCAATTCTAATTGCGCCTGACCTTGCTGTTGATACAAAAAACCCAAATCCACAGATGAATAATTGATATCTTCATTCAGTAAACCCTTGATATGATTTAAACCGACCTGCCAATCTGACTTAGATAATTCAACAATGCTTTGTTTTTTTTCATCTGTTAATTGATCGGCGATCTGGGATGATTGATTCTGCCAAAAAG
>CAZWVE010000208.1:0-3496 GCA_964636925.1 uncultured Marinicella sp. | reverse complement strand
CACGCTTTAGCCATGGCTCCTGATGATGAAGACACCCTGCATAATAAAAAAATTGTTGAACAAGCTTTAGCGCAGCAACAAAAACAATCCAGCGATCAATCGGACTCTAATCAAGACCAAAACCAAGATCAGAATCAGGACAGCGAGCAACAAAACAACCCTGAATCTGAGCAACAGGATGGCCAGGATCAGGCAGATCAGGACAGCCAGAACAACCAAGAACAACAAGCCCAGGAATCCGAGCAACAAAAACAGCAAGCACAAAAAGATGCCGCCAAACAACGTCAGCAACAAGACAGCACTGAACAGCCCACAGAAGATCAGGCCAACCAGGAAGAAACTGACCAACAACAAGAATTAAATCCGGAAGAACAGCAACAACAAGCTGAAGAGGCAGAAAGATTGGCGCAACAAGAAGCCCTCAATGCCGAAGAACAACAAGCCATTGAACAATGGTTGCGTCGCATCCAGGATGATCCGGGCGGCTTAATGCGGCGTAAATTTCTCTACCAATACCACCGCCAAAATCCCGACGGTGAGCCTTATGATAACCAAACAACCGAGGATTGGTAACCTTGATGTCCTATCGATTTATACAACTATTAATGACCAGCTTTATTCTGATGGGCTTTATATCACTGGCCAATGCTGCGGTGAGTGCCAGCGTTGACCGACATGAAATTGCTCTTGGTGAGTCCGTTAATCTCACCATTGTCAGTGATCAGGCAACCCGCAGCAATCCGGATTTTGATATGTTATCGGCAGTCTTTGATGTCGGCGAGACCGGTCGTTCCATGTCCACAAAAATCATTAATGGTGCAGTTTCAAGTGAGACCCGCTGGACCGTGACCCTGGTGCCCAAATCACTGGGTAGTCACATTATTCCACCCATTAGTGTCGGCAATGAACAAACCCAGGCCATTAAAATTACTGTCAATAAACCAGACCCTAATGCCAGCGCGCGGGGCGATTTATTTATTGAGTGGTCCACCAATAAAGACAGCGCCTATGTGCAGGAAGAGATTATTTTGACGGTTAAATTATTTTATGCGGTGGGTCTGAACAATGCCAGCTTGAGTGATCCCGGCGCACCCGGCCTCCTTGTTTATCCGATTAATAAAGCCATACAGTACACCACCAGCAGAAATGGCACGGATTACCAGGTGTTGGAACGTAAATATGCCTTATTCGCAGAACAAAGTGGCCAGTTGGATATCCCGCCGATTGTCTTTCAGGGTGAAGTTATGGATGGCCAGAACCGGAATCGCTGGGGCTTAATTCGCCAGGGCCGACCGGTAAGAGTTTCATCCTCCATGCTGAGCTTGACAATTAAACAAATTCCTGCCGCTTTCGTACATAAGACCTGGTTGCCGGCCACCACCTTTAATATTGAACAAAGCTGGCCACAAAATCAAGTCTACCGCGTTGGCGAGCCCATAACCCGTCAAATAGATATCACCGCCCAGGGACTGGCAGAAACCCAGTTACCGGACATTGCCGTGCCGGATATCGACGGTGCCCGTATTTATCAGGAAAAAAGTGACACCATCACACGTAATAACGGCAACCACCTGGTTTCTTCCAAAACCATCACACAAGCCGTGATACCGACACAAGCAGGGCCGCTACAAATACCCGGTATGGATATTGAATGGTTTAATACCGAAACCGGTGAAGCCCAAACCACCCGTCTGCCCGCCATCACCTTGGACGTGAAACCGGCCGCCGGTGGACAACAACAGCAATCTCCGCCACAAGCGGCTAATTTTGATGCGCCTGAACCAACACCAAGCCAGGTACCCATTGCTGAAGAACAGCCGGATCGTCAAAACCCCACAAATAATCTGTGGTTCTACGGCACCGTTATTTTTGGCTTGTTATGGTTGTTGACCCTGGCCTTGTTAATTATCAAAATAAACAGACCAGTCTCAAAACAAATCCCCAGTCGGCCGAAAAAACCCGAACCCGGGGTTTCTGTAAAACACATCAACCGCATGACACCCGGCGAACAACAAGCCCTGCTAATTACCTGGTGGAATCAGCAGTATCAGCAACACGTGACCCATTTAGGCCAAATACAGGCTCAATTAGATAACCCGGAAGCCATTGACGCCCTAACACAACTACAACAACAACTGTACCTGGATAAAAACCCCGAGGTCGCGGTGGATTGGTATCAACTGATTAAAAAAGGTCGTATTCAGCCCAAACCAGACAACCACGATACAAAAGAAGTACTGCCGGAACTGTATGATTAGTTGTTAACTTGCATCACGCTAAGTTGGCTAAAAAAAATGAATTAAGCCACTGAATTAAAGACGGATTATCGCTACAATAGTTAATTAGATTTTTAATTTTAATGCTGAACAAAAAGTGCTTTATTTCCTGATATTTTATCAAGCGTATTTCTTCACGACCGATCCCAATTAACATGACAAGAATAATTTGGGGGTTTATGTTGACTCTGTTAGGTTGTTGGGCTTCTGCCGAAACAGCATTGCAAGATTGCCAGAATAGTTTACAACAAGGTGATTACGAGCAGGCTAAAGCGGTTTGTGAAAACAGTCTCAAAGCAGTCACTAAAGACAGTACCGATGAGATGAATATTATGCTGCATTTAATCGGTATTTATCATCATTTACAAAACGATCAAAAGCTCAATTATTTTATCCAGCAAACCTATAAACATCCGACGTTCAATGAAAATGCAGCCGCCCAATACGACTGGCACCGAAAAGTCGGTCAAAAATTTTATTTTGATGCTGATTTTTTAAAAGCCAAAGAACACCTGAACCTGGCTTTCCAGATAGCCCAACAAACCGATCATCAGGAATGGCTGAGTAAGAGTCATAATGACATGGGACTGGTTGACCTTAAATTGGGAAATTACACCAATGCCTTTCAGCATTACCAAAAAAGCCTGAAACTGAAACAACAATTTGGCAACGATTATCAAATTGCCACAACCATGAATAATTTGGGCTTGATTACGCTGCAATTAGAACAACCTGCTGAAGCAGTTAGCTACTATGAAGCGGCTTTGGATCACTTCCTAAAATATACTCGTCAGAAGAATTTTGATCAGCGTGTTTATTCCAACATTGCTCATCTCTATGAAGATTTAACCAAGGCTTACGGTGCGGCTAATAACGTCAAAAAAGCCAATTATTATGCCCAGGCGATTATTGACTCCATGAATTATAAAACCAATAACAGCCAACACTTACGGGCGTTAATCAATTTATCACAATGGCATTTAGATAACGGCAATATGGACGTTCTTAATCAACTGATTAACGCATCAGAAGCTTTAATTGATCAACAGGCCAACACTGAATTTGAGGTCCAGTTTCGACTGTTGCAAGCAAAAATGTACCACCGACAAAATAAAACTCCGGCAGCCATCGATTCTATCAATGCCGGCATAAGCATTAGTAAGCAATTGCAAAACAGCGCCTTACAAGCTGATTTTTTACTGTTAAAAAGCCAAATACTT
>CAZWVE010000207.1:0-3497 GCA_964636925.1 uncultured Marinicella sp. | reverse complement strand
TAAGCCAAAACGCAAATAATCCGGTCCCCAGCGCTTTTCTTGTACTTTTAATTCAATACCACGACGCTGACCTTCTTCAACGACTTTATAGGTGATGTTTTGAATGTCCGGTTCAGAAGCAACCACCTGATCAACAAAATCCTGAACCAGGCCTGCTTGAAAATCTTTGTCCATAATGGCGGTGGCATACTCCTGTAGACGCTCTGTAGAGGTTCTGTTATTACCCTCAAAACGAACAAATTGAATTCGACTCGGAATTTCTCTGGGCAAGAAATTACGGGTTTCCAAATGGGTCTTATAATCATAATCCGTTAACGCCAGACTCGCCAATGTCTCAGACTGTGCAAAAGTGGCTAAATAGCCATCGGTAATCATGGCATCGGCGCGATTAAACATATTCGGTAAAATATCCTTTAACGCCGGTCTAATGATAATGTCTGCTAATTTTTCAGATTCTTTGGTGTTTTGCACCAGTGCCACATCAATACTTTGGTAAGTCACTGAAAGCACCGAAGATTTATCATCTACGCGACCTAATGGTGATGATATATTAACCGCAATAATAATATCAGCCCCCATGGCTTTGGCGACATCCACCGGTAAATTATTTAATATCCCGCCATCCACCAAATAACGGTCTTGATGCTTAACCGGTCCAAACACCAGCGGTACCGCCATCGAAGCCCGCATTGCCATGGCCAAATCACCATGATTCATGACGTAAGGCACACCGGCATTCAAATCGGTTGCCACGGCCCGAAAAGGAATCGGGAAATCATCAAAATCCTGAACATTAAAGTTTCCCACCAAACGCTGTAGTTCCAGCATCACCCGATGATCACCGACCAGGCCTACACTTGATTTGGCCCCCTCTTTAGAAATACCAATTTCTAGTTCGGTAAAATAATCTTTTTCTTCCTGTTTTTGCCGATAGTTTTTTAACACCCGTGGACTACCCGGATTGAGCGCCTTATCCCAGTCCACGGATTTCACCGCCCATTCCAAATCATCCGGTGACATACCAATGGCGTACAAACCACCAACTATCGCACCCATGGAGGTGCCGGCGACATAATCAACGGGTATATTTTTTTCATGCAACGCTTTGATGACACCTACATGGGCAATACCGCGGGCACCGCCGCCGGATAACACCAGGCCCACCTTCGGCCGTGTCTCTGCTGCTGTCACAAACAACGGATATAAACACAGCCATATAATAAAAAGACGCTTAAACCCAAACATGAATAATTCACTTCCTAACGATTTAAAAATTTTAGCAAATTTTCTCCACGTGCTTGGCATTTATCTATGTTTTTGTGAATTGTAGCCTGAATTTGTTGCGCACCATAAAATGCATCATCAGACCTCTAACGATAAAAAACAACGTGAAGGCACCCCACAACCGATGATTGGTATCCAGTCCGGGAAATAAAAAGCCCGAAATATACCAAAAAGGAATAAAGGTTGCCAAGGTCGCCACCAACATGGCATTGCGCATGATTTTAGAGGCGGTCATTCCGACACACAAACCATCATAAATAAACCCCAGCATGGCAGCTACCGGCAATAGATAAACCCACATTAAATAAGGCCCGGTGTTGTTTCGGACGGCGTCAATATCTGTTAACAAAGCGACCAGACTCTGACCCGTCAAAACAAACAACACACTCATAAACAGCGCCACCACAGCAGATACGTTAAAGACAGAAGTCACTGCCGTATTTAAAGCGCTCCAATCACGCTGACCATAGAGCCGACCACTGATGGATTCGATGGCATGGGCATAACCATCCAGTGCATAAGAAGTGACATAAAAAAAGTTAAGCAAAACAGCATTAACCGCCAGAATAAGCGCCCCCTGTTCGGCACTAAAGCGGGTCATCAAGGCAAACACCGTCATCAAACAAAGCGTTCTGATAAAAACATCGCTGTTTAAATTAAATAACGACGTGAGATGATTTCGTTGCCACCATTGCCGTCTTTGCCGCCATAATTCAAAGTTTATATGGCCTTGCGAGATCAACCAGCTGATTCCAAAAGCCGCGGCAATACCCTGACTGATAAGCGACCCCCAGGCCACGCCACGGACATCCAAATGAAAGACCATAACCAACAGATAATCGAGCAACATATTGCCAACCTGACTGATTAAAGTTAACCACAGCACCAAACGGGCTCGATCTACCGCCAGAAAATAACCATTCACGACAAACAACAATAAATGAAACGGCACGGACCAGATTCTGATTTCTAAATAATGTCGCGCCAAAACCTCACTTTCACCACCATCTGCCAGCAGCCACAACAAAGCCGGCAACCACAAAAACTGGCTGAATACCACAAACAGTCCTAACAAAATGGCCACACTCAGGGCCCGTGCCAGATGTGCTGCGCTTACTCCCCAATCGCCACGACCGGCTGCTTGCGCCACCAGCCCAACGGTACTCATGCGCAAAAAACCAAAGCCCCATATCAGCATATTCATGGCAGTGACACCGATATTAACCGCCGCCAGATAGACTGATGAATCCAAATGCCCCAGGATGGCAGTGTCCACCACCCCCAATAAAGGCACACTCACCGAAGCCGCCATCATCGGCAACGCGATGCGGTGAATTTGTTTAAAATAAGGGGGCATGTCTATGGCAAGAATTTAGGACTGAAAATCAATTGTTAGGCGGTAATTCGACAACCAGTTTTTTGGTAAATTCGCCCTCATTATTGTAACCACGAAGGGTGACTTCTTCATCCAGTGTAAACGACAGAGCGGCCTGACGATATTCGCGGGCAGAGTTAATTTCTGTGTTATTGATATGGGTGATGACATCGCGGGCTTGCAAGCCTTGCTTGGCAGCAGGACTGTTGGGTACGACACCGGAAACCATAATGCCCTTTTGTGGTTTAGGTATACGAAAACGAATGTGATCAAAAGAACTCAAAAAAACCAGCCCCAGTGAAACCCGAATAACTTTACCGTATTTAATGACTGACTGAACCACTTGCGTGGTGGTATTGGCCGGAATGGCAAAGTTAATACCTTCGGCACCAATTTGATTGTAACTGGCCGTACTGATTCCCACCACTTCACCCAGAGAATTAATTAAAGCACCCCCAGAGTTGCCCTGGTTGATGGCCGCATCGGTTTGAATTAAATTTTCAACCGTGCTGATGTTAAGTCCTTGCCGACCGGTACCGCTGATAATACCCATGGAGGCACTTTGATTCAGGCCATACGGGTTACCCACTGCCAATACCACATCGCCGGTGTTGGCTAAGTCACTGTCGGTAAATTGTGCCGGTACTAAATTTTTGGCATCAATTTTAATAACCGCCAAATCAGTAAAATCATCCGCACCCACAAAACTGGCCTCAAATTGCTCATTGGTCCATAAAGACACCACCACCCGTTTGGCATCATCAATGACGTGGCGATTGGTAACGATATGACCTGTTTCGGAGACAATTACACCGGAACCCAAATAGTTCTTATTGAT
>CAZWVE010000206.1:1803-3504 GCA_964636925.1 uncultured Marinicella sp. | reverse complement strand
GGCGATGTGATTGAACCGTTACTGACCGACCAATGGTATGTGGACGCCAAAACGCTGGCGAAACCCGCCATTAAAGCCGTTGAAAATGGTGATATCAAATTTGTGCCTGATAACTGGAAAAACACCTATTATGCCTGGATGCGCGATATACAAGACTGGTGTATTTCTCGCCAATTATGGTGGGGACACCGTATTCCTGCCTGGTACGATGAAGATAACACTCTCTATGTGGGTTTATCAGAATCAGATGTTCGCAAAAAACATAATCTTGATGACGATGTTAAATTACGTCAGGAGTCCGATGTCCTGGATACGTGGTTTTCATCGGCTTTATGGCCGTTTGCGACTTTAGGCTGGCCCGAGAGTAGCGATGATTTAAAAAACTTTTATCCGGGCAACGTCTTGGTCACCGGTTTTGACATCATTTTTTTCTGGGTGGCGCGGATGATAATGATGGGTATTAAGTTTATGGACGATGTGCCATTTAAAGAAGTGTATATTCACGGTCTGGTTCGTGATTCCCATGGTCAAAAAATGTCAAAATCCAAAGGCAATGTATTAGACCCCTTAGACTTAATAGACGGCATCAGCCTGGATGAATTAATCAACAAACGAACCCGAGGTCTAATGCAAGACCAACCGGACAAAGTCAACCACATTAAGAAGCAAACTATTAATGATTTTCCCGACGGTATCAAAGCCTATGGATGTGATGCACTGCGCTTTACCTTTGCATCACTAGCCAGTACCGGCCGTGATATTAATTTTGATATGGGTCGGGTGGAAGGTTATCGCAATTTTTGTAATAAAATATTTAATGCCGCCCGTTTTGTACTGATGAATTGCGATGATTTTGATATCACCATTAAAAAATCCTACGCACCAAGCACCGCTGAACGCTGGATAACCTCCAGATTACAACACTGTATTGCCGATTACCGCAAGCATCTGGACAGTTATCGCCTGGATTTAGCCAGTCAGGTTATTTATGACTTTTTCTGGAATGAATATTGTGATTGGTTTTTGGAAATGGCCAAACCCTTATTAAAAACGGCGCAAAAACCCCACATTCAGTACACCTTGCTAACTGTATTGGATCAGGCGTTACGCTTACTGCACCCGATTATGCCCTATTTAACGGAAGAAATCTGGCAGGCAGTGGCTGAGAAACTGACTTTGGGCAGCCAATCAATCATGATTTCCGCATTTCCTGTGGCCAATTCTCAAAAAATGGATGACGCGGCTGATGCCGATATTCAGTGGCTGAAACAATTAACACTCAGCGTCCGTCAAATTCGTGCGGAAATGAACATCGCACCGGGTAAAAAACTGACAGTTATACTCAGTGACTACAATGATAAAGATGCCGCCAATGTGGCACAGCACCAAGACTTAATCAGCACCATGGCGCGTTTGGATGGTATTGAATTGCTCCCTGACGGTAGCCAGGAGCCACCATCTGCCACCGGCTTAATCGGTACCACCAAAGTACTGATACCGCTGGCGGGTCTGATTGATAAAGATGAAGAGATGCAACGCATTGACAAAAACATCGCTAAAGTAGAACAAGAAATAAAACGCGCCGAAGGCAAACTCAACAATGAAAAATTTACCGCCAAAGCGCCTGAGTCTGTGGTCAATGCAGAGCGCGAAAAACTGCAACAAAATCTTACCGCATTGAACGAACTCAAAGAACAAAGA
>CAZWVE010000206.1:0-1793 GCA_964636925.1 uncultured Marinicella sp. | reverse complement strand
ATAAGCTCGAACAACTGTAATACGTGCAACGGCCACATGCCTTTTATGTGGCCGTATTATTCTAATCACGTCGAATTGGTCATCAAACTACCAAATTCGCACATCCTTAGGTAAAATGATTTGCTCATTGATTAGTAAAGCCACAGCACATCAGCTATGCCAAAATTCATATTCTTTTTATTTCTCTGTCTGTCCATGACTTCATGGGCAGCATGCCCAACTGACAAAGCCTACCCGAACAATATGTTCCCGGAACTCCTTGTTGAAACGAATCTTGGCACCCTATCGGTGGAGCTCGACCGTCTGAAAGCGCCCTTAACTGTTAACCACATTCTGCATTTGGTTAAAAATAAACGTTATGATAACAGCCTAATTCATCGCGTCGTGCCGGGATTTGTTATACAAAGCGGTGCTTTTGATACGAATCTTGCAGAAATAAAAACCTGTGGCACAGTGGTTAATGAATCGGGCAATGGCTTAAAAAATACCCGTGGCAGTTTATCCATGGCACGCTACAATGATCCCCATTCAGCGTCGGCCAGTTTTTTCATTAATCTGGCAGATAATGACAATTTGGATCCCGGCAAGGCCGGATGGGGGTATGCGGTGTTCGGGTATGTCACCGAAGGTATGGACGTGGTGGATAAAATTGCCGGCGTAAAAACCCATTATGACAGCACACTCGATGCCAAAGATGTTCCCGTTGAACCACTTAAAATCATTTCAATTAGGGTGAAATAATGGAATCAGATTTAATAAATTTTGAAAAAGACGATAAACATTGCACCTTGTTCGTGCACGGTGACGTGGATTTATCCAATTCATCCGAATTACGCAAAACCATTCTCAGCGCCTTAAAAACCTCTCCACTGGTGGTCGTTGATTTAAACGATGTCACCTATATTGACTCGTCAGGCATTGCCGCTTTAGTGGAAGGTTTACAGTTTGCCAACAGTCATGACAAGTCATTTCGTTTAAAACACTTAAGCGATCATGTCAAATCCATTATTGAATTGGCGCGTTTAGATCAGGTCTTTAGTATTGATGACTAAACTGACGCAAAAGGTCGAAACCCTCGGCCAAATGACCGTGCAGGCATTGGAACGTCTGGGCTTCGCCATGCGCTTATTTTGGGACAGTTTTTATTGGTTGATTGTTGGCCGAAAATACAAACAACGCTTACGTTTTGCACAAGTGGTCAAACACATTAAATCAGATGGCGTGGACGCCTTACCCATTGTGTTGGCTCTGGCTTTGGTGGTTGGTATGATGCTGGCCATACAATTAATTTATGCACTACAAGCTTTTGGCGCGCAATCGCAGGTACTATTGGCCATTGCTAAATCTGTTACCCGTGAATTTTCACCCCTGATTACCGGTATTATCGTCGCCGGTCGCTCCGGTGCCGCCATCGCTGCGCGCATTGGTTCTCAGGTCGTCTCGCAAGAAATCGATGCCTTAAAAGTCATTGGCGTGGTGCCGGTGCGGTATTTGGTGTTGCCACCTCTACTGGCACTGATTATTTCCATGCCGATGCTGATTATTGGTGCCGATATTGTCGCCATTTTTGGTGGCGCACTGTTTAGTGTCGGTAAACTGGACATGAGCATCACCGCTTATATGTTGGAATCCTTTGAAGTGCTGGTGGTGGGCGATATTTTACAGGGTCTGATTAAAAGTGTGGTGTTTGGTATTATTATCGTCCTGGTGGGCGCCACCACCGGTTTTTACGTGACAGGCGGAGCCGAGGGCGTGGGTAAAGCCACCACCACTGCCGTGGTGGTTTCGATTTC
>CAZWVE010000205.1:0-3542 GCA_964636925.1 uncultured Marinicella sp. | reverse complement strand
CCATATAATTACCGACACTACGGATAAAAAAGATACCAATCACTAAAAAAGGAATTAAACGAACCCATTGCGGATCCTGGTTGGTGAAACCTTGTTCTAATATAGGTGACAACATCCACACAAAAAAGGCCTTCATAGCAGCATCAATCACGGCACCAAACAGTGCCAAATAAAACACCACACGATAAGGTTTAACATAGCGTAATAAACCCCTGTAGGTTACTGATGACTGCGCGTTTATCATCGGCTTAGGGTTGTTGGCTTTCAGTGGTGGTGGTGGCGATGGCGATACCGGTAAATCCCATTTGACCCAAAACATCCAACACCGTCACCACATATTTATGTGCGGCATTGGCATCGGCTTTCACCAAAACCTTCATGTCCCGATTATCACCGGCTTCTTTCTGCAATTGTTTACGCAAGGCTTGCGCGTCCTGATTCGACAATTCCTGATCATTAATATAAAACGTACCTTTGGCATTGATGGTGATGGTTAAATTTTGACTTTCGCCGGCAGCGGCCTGTTGCGAGGCTTCGGGCAATTCAATTTTTAATTTGGCCTGTTTTTCAAAGGTGGTGCTGACCATAAAAAAAATCAGCAATAAAAATACCACGTCAATTAAAGACGTGAGATTCAGTCGCGAAGGATTCGTTTCCTCGGTGGCAAACTTCATGATTTATCAACCGGCGCAAGACTATCAATCAACTGCATCACCTGTTGCTCCATAACTATGGTTTGATCGGCAATTCGGTTTTTAAAATAGCGATAAAATAAAACCGTTGGAATGGCGACAATCAATCCCGCTGCGGTAGTGGTTAGAGCCTGAGAGATACCACCGGCCAGTTGATTGGCATCACCGACGCCAAATTCCATGATATTGGCAAACACTTTCATCATACCGATGACCGTTCCCAACAAACCCAATAATGGCGCCACCTCGGCAATCGCCTGCAACCAGTTTAACGGCTTTTCCAGTTGATGCGAAACATGTCGTCCGGCATCTTCCACCGACTCAATAATTTCCACCCGCTGCCGATCACGTTGTTTCAGGGCCGTGGCCATTAAATAACCCAACGGTGAATTTTCCGCCAGGCGCGACACATGACTGTCATCAAGTTGTTTTTTTTTGGCCCATTTGATGACATCCTGAGCTAACTTTTGAGGAATAATTTCCTTGTTACGTAAACTCCAAAAACGCTCGGCCACAATCATCATCGCCAGTGCCATTAGCAATAACAAGAAAATCATGACCACACCGCCACTACTGACTATCTCAAACACTCAACTCACTCCCAAAAAAATATCGTCACATTGTACCGATAACATTTTTAATTTTCTGTAAAAAATATGCTCAATATCAGAAACAATCACCAATGCACACCGCGCATCAAACTGGTGAACGCCATTTGTTCCGGTGACGGTTCTCTGTTGCCGTCCCCTTGCTCACCCCTGGCGGCCGCGGAATCAGGAAACATATTAAAGGCTGTGTTCATGACCACTTCCATAGATTTGGGCGCCAGTGCATGCATGACCTGGGCAAATACCCCTAAGCGGGTGGCAATCCGTTGCGGTCGACGAATTATGGCATCTTTTATAAACAAAGCCGCTTCTTCCGGCGAAATGGTGGGTACTGAATTATACATTTTAGTTGGTGCAATCATAGGCGTGCGCACCAGAGGCATATTGATGGTGGTGAAAGCCACATTAACATCATTATATTCGGCAGCCGCACAACGGGCAAAGGCATCTAAAGCCGCTTTTGAAGCCACGTAGGCGGAAAAACGCGGTGCATTGGTGAGTACACCGATGGATGAGATGTTAATGACATGACCCAAACAGCGTTCTGCCATACCCGGTAAAAATCCCATAATCAATCGCAAAGAACCGAAATAATTCAAATCCATGGTGCGCTCAAAATCATGAAATCGATCATAAGACAGCGCAATCGAGCGACGAATTGAACGACCGGCATTATTAATAAGAATATCCACACCGCCTAAATCGTCAATCACATCCGCCACCAATTGGTTGGCAGATTTTTCATTGGCAATATCAGCACTGTAGACATGGACTTTAGCGGCCCCAGCCTGTTTTAATTGTTCTGAAGTCTCAGCCAGTTTGTCCTTACTGCGCGCAACAATAATTAATTCGGCCCCGGCTTCAGCCAACATATGTGCGGTAGCCAGACCAATCCCGGAGGTGGCGCCGGTGACCATCACCCGCTTATTTTTGACCCGACCCGATAAGGATCGGTCAATAAACAAGTCCGGGTCTAAATGCCGCTCCCAGTAATCCCACAAAGTCCAGGCATAGCTTTTTAATTTCGGTAGTTTAATGCCTGAGCCTTTAATCGCTTTTTGAGTTTCCCGGTCGTCAAAACGGGTTGGATAATTGACAAACGTTAAAACGCCGGGCGGAATGCCCAAATCGTTCATAATTTGCTGGCGAATGCGTTTCACCGGCGATAACATCAGTAATCCCTGTTTAACCGCTCCGGGAATAAAATTAAACACCCGCGCATCGATACGCATATTCATCTGCGGTGCATGGGCGGCATCGGCAAAAACATTAAGCACATGACCAATGCGCATGGGTTTGGGGTCGGTAATATGAAAACAACCGCCATCAAGCCCTTTTTTATGGGCAATATGATCAATTACATCAACCACATAATCTACCGGCACCATATTAAGACGTCCGACCTCAATACCCATCATTGGCATCCACTGCGGAAAGGCTTTACGTAGCTTCTGAATCAGTTTAAAGAAATAATAAGGACCATCAATTTTATCAATTTCACCGGTTTTCGAATGACCCAACACCATCGCCGGACGATAAATTCGATAGGGAACCTGACAATTTTTTCTGACCGCCTTTTCTGCTTCATGTTTGGTTTTAAAATAAGGATGATCCAGACCTTCAGCCTCTTCAAACATATCTTCCCGAAAGACGCCCGGGTAAAGCCCGGCCACGGCAATCGAGGAAATATGGTGAAAACAACCGGCTTTAATGTCAGCAGCCAGATCCATGGCATGTTGGGTGCCATCGACATTACTGTTTTGTTGTGCCTCCAGGTCAGCCGCCATGTCATAGACTGCCGCCAAATGGAAAAAGTGTTTCACCTTGGATTGCAGGGCTTCTCGTTGTTTTTTACTTAAACCCAATTGTTTTTTATTCAGGTCACCGGTCACCAGTTCAATGCGCCCCATGGGGGCATCCATGTCATTAAGTTGTTGCTTTAGTTTATTGACAGACCCTTTTCTCACCAACAGATAAATGTGACCTTTTCTGGCAAATAATTTAGGTAGTAAAAAGCGACCGATAAATCCCGAACCGCCGGTAACAAAATATGACATGCTTTGTTCTCCCGTTTTTGTCATTGACCGATGCACTAAAATCGTGTCAAATAAAGAATATTCAATAAAGTGATAATCATACCATGAGTGAATTAGATGATGCATTTGCGAAAGCGCAAATTGATGTAAAAAAGCTACCCAATAAACCCGATGATGCCACCTTGTTAAAACTCTATGCCTTGTAT
>CAZWVE010000204.1:0-3577 GCA_964636925.1 uncultured Marinicella sp. | reverse complement strand
TGCTAAGGATATCGCCGGCTTGAGGAAAGAAGGCGAGAAATCACTCAAAGTGTACTTGGATATGTGTCAAGAAGAAGGTATTGAACCCAAAAAATCATTTTCAGGACGCTTTAATTTAAGAATTTCATCCGAACTCCATGCTCAGCTTTCAGCACGAGCCGCTACAGATAATATGAGTTTAAATAATTGGATTGAACGGCAATTAGATCAGGTTGTGCATAATCAATAATGAAACAAATATGAAGCCAGAAATAATCAATGCCGTTATGAAGAGTGTTCCAAACTATTTTACTTGGGATCGTCAAACTCAGGAAGCTTACCGAGCAAATATTTCTGATGATGTTCTGTTTAGCTTAAAAAAGTACTTACTCAATAAGTTGTTTGGTATTTTAATTACCAATGAAAATCAGCTTGAGGAAACCTTAAGTGAATTTACAGAGACGCAATATTTGCAGCTAAATTCACAATTACTTTATATGCAAGGCATTGGTGAAGATTATTTCTATTTGAATGAATTTTTTGCAGATAATACATGTATATTAGATTTTAAGTCGCTTTATGATTGCGATTACGATGATTTTTGTTTCCAGGAAGCTGATCGTAAAAAACGTATTCCAAACTATAAACCACAACGGTATCGCGGATCATTACATTTTACCTGGGCGCGACTTTTTATTGATGAATCATTTAGTTATGCCAACTTATCAATGAAAGCACATTATATTCTTAACGTGCTCTCTGAATTTAGTGGCACTTTGATTGATAAACTAATACCGAGTGAAATCAAGCGGGGCTCAAGAAAAAAGCTAAGTGGGGGTTATGGCTTTGAGTTAATAAGAGATGCGAAGGGTTTAGAGGAACAGCTTGACGAATTAAACACCAGAGTATACCGACATCAAGACAAAATACTCAATCGCCTCGCGAAAAGGTTTGAAAAGGATGGCAATCATGAAGTTATCATTATTTCAAATAATAATGAAACCGATCCTGTTCATGATTTTGTATTTAGTGACGGCAAAATTCTTAAAAAAATAAAGCTAAAAACTTTCCTTAAAGATTGTCGCTTATTAGAACAAAAAGATCATTCCGATCTATTTGCTATTATCGACACTGGAAAAGCATCTTTAGAACAGATCCTAAGATCAGAATATGAAGATGTTATGAATAATTTTGATCCAAAATCAAATAAGTTTAAAAAAAGGAAAAAAATAATTGTTCATGAAGATTCAGGTTTACTGTAAATCTCACTATATTATTAATATCAATATTTTAAAATAGAAAAAAATGGTGCCCGGGAGAGGACTTGAACCTCCACGGGGTTGCCCCCACCAGCACCTGAAGCTGGCGCGTCTACCAATTCCGCCACCCGGGCTCTTTATGCAGGACGATCGTCCTGTTTTGAGATGGCTTATTCTACTTGAGGTGGGATTTTCTAACAAGTCAAAAATTCTGTTGTAGAGAAAAATCGCTTCAGTATTTTGGACGTTTATTTTGACCAGATTTGCATCATTATTTGAATTAAGGCGCGCAAGGGCGGGAGCCAGTTGTTGTTATCATAATGACGATAGAAATCTTCCAGAGATTGGCCGCTTTCGTATTCGATAATCAACCAGTCAATCAAGGGGTGGCCTAAACCGGCAAACTCCCAATCCAGTAACATCGGTGGTTGGCGGCCAATGATGTTGCGGGGGTTTAAATCGAAGTGAGTGAGGTATTGATTGGCCTGCCAATAGCGCAGTTCGGTGTGTTTTTCGATGTGGCGGTTGATGTGGTCTTTAATGCGGTCTTTTTGGTTTTTGGCATAGTTGAGTAAGCGCTTATCAAGACGACTGTCTGTAAAGATTGTTTCTTGCGAGAGGTCAATGTGATTGAATTTTTTTAATTGTTCAGCCAGGCTTTTAACCAAGCCTTTATTCTTGAAATCGCTTGCTTGCCAGAGTTTGCCGCGACACCACTCAGTGATAAGAACATTATTTTTCAGGTCGTTGACAAAAACCTTTGGACTGATGTTTAAGGGTGCAATCAGTGCCAGTATCTGCGATTCCCGTTGCCGATCAACGCCTGAAATAACGGCATTTAAGCGCACAAAGAAATGACCTTGCTCGGTGATGACCTGAAAGCTGTGATTATTTAAACCGTGCTTAATCGGCCGGGCTTCGATCAGCCCGGCCCTGGCAATAAATTCAATGCGTTGCAGTCTGTGTTGATTGTCGGTCATAACTTTTGGACCATTGGATCAAGCCGATAATCACCATAATAAGGTAAATGACGAATAAGCCGGTGAAAAAATACAATTCTTTTTGCCAGAACAGCCAGACAGAAACACTGTCAATCACCAACCAGTAATACCAATTTTCATAGACTTTATAGGCCACTAAAATGGTGGTGAGTACCGCAAAACATGATGTGAAGGCATCCAGAAAAGGATAAGCGGCACCGTATTGTTGTGTATAAAGACCCAGTAGCGGCACACATAAAGCCGTTATCACAATCCATAGCAGGTGTTTCTTTAGGGGCCATTTCTGGATCTGGCACGGGTTGTGGGTCTGACCGCCACGCCATTGGTACCAGCCATAAACGGCCATAACCAGATAGAACACATTGAGCAAGGATTCGCTTAATAAGGCGGCCTGGTGAAAAATATAAATAGACAAGGCGGTGCTGATAAAGGCATAGAACCAGCACCATATATTTTCCCGGATAGCCAGCCAAAGGTACAGCACCGCAGTGATGACAGCAATGAGTTCAAGCCATGATTGGGCTTGTAAACCTTGCCACCATTGACTCAAAAACTCAAGCATACTTGTCGCTGTGCGCATCCAATAAATGGCCGTTAAGTACCTTCATAATAAACGCCGCTTTCGGGGTTTGTTTATGGGTGGCTTGCATGGCGGCGTTAACTTTGCTTAAAACGGTTTCATAATCACCGAACACCTGGGTGCTTAAGTCGTTGACCTTAACCGTCAAATCCGGTTCATTTTTCAGTCGCTGGATAAATTCATCGATCACGGTTAAAAAGTCTTCGGTTAAGGGGTATAAACTGATATCGACAGATACGTTCATTATAAACCTCTCATAATTTGTGTGGAGTTAGACATATTCGTTCCCACGCAGAGCATGGGAACGAGTTTGTTTTTTTTATTCGGTTAAAAATCAAATTCAAAAGTGACACCGAAATGTTGCGGATTACCTAAATGCGTGTATAAGGTGTCTTCAAAATTCGGTGGCTCAAGACCAAAATAAAAGCCGCGCACGGCATATCGCTCATCCAGAATATTTCGACCCCAGGCATAGAGCGACCATTGCTCTGCCTGATAACCCACTTTAGCATGCAACAGTTGTTTACTGTCAGCACGTTGATCATGAGAATCGGAAAAATAAAAGGCATCCACGGCCTGATAATCCAGGCGGGCAAAGAACCCACGGTCGCCCAGATAAGTGAACCCCAGATTGGCCGTGTAATTCGGCGCATGGGCTTGTTCACGACCACTGAAATCACCATCAATGGTGATGTAGTCAGTGTATTTGGCTTTTAAAAGGCCCAAAGATCCGTGAATACTCAGGTTTCTGTTCACCT
>CAZWVE010000203.1:0-3579 GCA_964636925.1 uncultured Marinicella sp. | reverse complement strand
GGATCCAGAATCAGGTCTTTCTTTTCAGGTTTTTCCAGTTAACGGGACAGTAGTGATTCTATATAATAAAACGCTAAATCTGATCAAGTTTTTGCATGAGGCCATCTTTTCAATCGATCAAAAAACCTAAACGTTTGAGTCATTTAAGCCGTTTACCTAAAGCTATTTATCCGATGCGGATTTTGGGTATGTTAATGGCCGGTATTGCCATTGGCTCAGTATTAGTTGAATTAAATGCCGGTTATGGACCTTGGCTTTGGTTGCTATTGACCTGTGTCATATGGCCGCATCTGGCTTATGTGCTTACCCAACTAAGTAACAATGCCTTTCAAACAGAAAAATACAATTTACTGATTGATTCTGTTATTGCCGGTTCCTGGGTGCCCTTAATGGCATTTAATTTATTACCGTCGGTATTATTGATTTTGCTGAATGTCACCGACAAGGTCAATACCGCCATTAAAGGTATTTGGTGGCAAGCCTTTCTAACCTCTTTACTGACCATAGTGGTGGTGGCTGTGTTATCGAACACAGCCTGGCTGCCCGAAACAAGCTATTTTGTTATTGTCGGCTGTCTGCCCTTGATTATTATTCATTTCACTGTGGTCAGTTTTAATGCACATCGACTCATTCATCGGGTACAAACACAAAACAGATTATTAAACAAACTTAGTCAACAGGATGATTTAACCGCTTTGTTTAACCGCCGAACCTGGCAACAAAAAACCCAAAAACTATTGGCAGAACATGACTTTGCGAAACAGCCTCCCCTGACCCTCATGCTCATTGATTTGGATCAGTTTAAAGCCATTAATGATAAATTTGGTCATGCCGTGGGTGATGATGTTCTCATTAATGTGGCTCATGCCATCGAAAATAATTGTCCCGATAATGCCATTATCGGACGACTGGGTGGTGATGAATTTATCGTGGTTTTACCTGAACATTTGGCGACCAGTAAAAAAATTGGTGAACAGATTAACCGACAGGTGAACGCCATGAAAACTGACCACACTGATTTAAGCTGTTCTGTGAGTATCGGTTTAGCAACCGTTAAAACCGCCTCGGTGGACATCCGCAGTTGGTTTGAAGCCGCTGATATAGCCCTGTACCAGGCCAAAAAGAAGGGTCGTGATACCCTGGTTGGCAACGAATTGAATTAAGCCAGTAAAATGGCGTTTAAATCGTACAGGCCTGTGTCCTGTTGTGCCAGCCACAAGGCGGCAGCAACGGCGCCTTCAGCAAATAAATCAGCGTTTTTAGCGATATGCTCAATGGTAATCGTTTCATGGGGAAAATGACATTGGATACGGTGGCTACCGGGTACCTCGGCTTCACGTATTGATTGAATACTAATCTCACCCAGTTTGAATTGATGATCAGCGACAAGCGTCAATTGTGTACTGTCTGTAAGACCTTGTGCCAGCGCGATGGCGGTACCCGAAGGGGCGTCCTTTTTAAATACGTGGTGAGTTTCTGTGATGCTGTAGTCACCCCGGTCATTTATTTTCTTAAATATCTGCAGCAGGTTCTTAATAATCTGAATATTGAGTGAAAAATTAGCAGCCCATAAAACCGGGATAAAGTGTCCGGCCTGACTGATGCGATCAAATTGGGACTGGCTTAAACCGGTGGTACCACTGACTAAAGCGGTTTCCCGCATAACACAATAATCAACCACGGCATTAAAAGCTTCCGGTTGTGAAAAATCGATAACCATATCAGCATCGACGGCACTGATATCACTCAGTATCAGTGCCGTGTCCTCAGTTTGTTTCGAAAGAATGGATATCGGTTGCCCCACGTGCTTATGCGCAGGCGATGTCAGTCCGGCCACGACATGAAGGTTTTTATGCGGTCGAACTGCCTTGAGAACCCGTTGCCCCATTCTCCCGGTAATTCCGGAAATAATAATACGCAAGGGATTGGCCATTAGCCCGTGACCTTGTCTAAGAAGGATTTCACGTTATCAAACCAACCTTTGCGTCGCGGATTGTTTTTATCTCCGGCTTGTTTAATACTGTCATCAAATTGTTTTAAAATTGACTTTTGTTCGTGATTTAAGTTCACTGGTGTTTCTACATGAACTTTACAAAACAAATCACCCGGACTATGTGAACGCACCGACTGTACCCCTTTACCACGCACCCTAAACTGCTTACCGGACTGGGTTTCTGCCGGGACTTTTAATTTAACGGCACCTGACAGGGTCGGTACATTCAATTCACCACCTAAACAAGCGGTGGGGAAATCAACCGGTATTTCACAGAATAAATCATCGCCTTTACGGGAGAAAATATCATGGGGTTTAACGCGAATATCGACATATAAATCACCGGCAGGACCGCCTTGCGGTCCCGCTTCGCCTTTACCGGTTAGACGAATCCGATCACCTTCATCAACACCGGCGGGGATATTAACTTTAAAGGTTTTATTTTCCTGGCGCCGTCCCTGACCACCGCAATGACCACATGGGTTGCTTATGGTGTTGCCTTTGCCGCGACAATCGGGACAAGTTTGCTGCACGGAAAACATACCCTGCTGCATTCGCACCTGACCTATACCGCGGCAGGTTTGACAGGTGCTGGTTTCACCATCTTTGGAACCGGTGCCGTGACAGGGATCACAGGTACTCATGGTTGGCAAAGTAATGTCTTTGGTTACGCCCTCAATGGCTTCTTCTAATTCAACGGTCATTTCAACTTGCATGTCACTGCCACGTTGCGGACCCGCTGAACGGCCGCCACGACGACCGCCGCCAAAAATATCACTAAAGATGTCACCAAATATATCACCCACATCGCCGTGAAATCCGCCGCCGAAGCCACCGGGGCCGCCCCCGTTTTGTCCGGACACGGCATCAAAGCCATATTGGTCATACATTTGTCGCTTGCGCTCATCTTTGAGGATTTCGTAAGCCATTTTGGCTTCCTTAAATTTCTCCTGGGCATGCGCATCATCACCGGCTCGATCGGGATGAAATTTCATCGCTAATCGGCGGTATGCTTTTTTAATCTCTGCCTGACTGGCGGATTTATTAACGCCCAAAATATTATATAAATCTTTGCTCATGCGGTTAACTGTGTTGTTGGCTAATTCACGGAAAAAGCCGACATAATAAATACATCATGCCGGCTTTCATTAAAGACTGTTTTTAATTTCAGCCTTTCTTTTCATCATCAACTTCTTCAAATTCAGCATCGACGACATCATCGTCACTACTGCCATCTGCTTGTTGATTGTCAGCAGCCTGGCCGGCATCACCCTGACCTGCCTGCGAGGCTTGCGCCACTTTTTGCATCACCGGTTGCATTGCCTGTTGCAAAGCTTCACTGGCTGACTCAATGGTCGCTTTATTATCGTCTTTCATCGCTTTTTCAGTGTTTTCGATGGCTGATTCTATGGCCGACTTTTCACCATCATCGATGATGTCTTTATGTTCATTCAACATTTCTTTGGCAGAATGAATCATGGCATCAGCGGTATTGCGGGCTTGCACAGTTTCCTGGAACTGCTTGTCTTTTTCGGCGTTGATTTCAGCATCTTTAATCATTTGCTCGATTTCTTCATCAGACAAAC
>CAZWVE010000202.1:0-3589 GCA_964636925.1 uncultured Marinicella sp. | reverse complement strand
ACACGTACCAAAACCCCGAGATTTTTATGAAAAAACATTTTTGCCTGTCAATCATAACAGCATTAGGCTTTAGTTCGTTTGCCATCGCCGGCGACCCGCTTAATTGCTCACCCAATGCCAGCACATCGTTTCAGGACTACTTAAATCGCGCTTATACGATATCCAATGACAATTCAGGTAACATGACCCTCACCAGTCAGTGCACCAACTTAACCGACCAACAAGTGTTAGGAAATCTTTCAAGCTGTAGCGCTGTCATGAACCCGATTAATGGTCTGGGCTTAAATCCGGTGGATCAATTACTCTATGGTTTAATGCCCACAGACAGCCGCGGTATTGGTACTCATCTGGAAATGACTTTTCCATTCCCGGCACCCGGCAAACCCGGCGATATTATGAAAGCCGATCCGGTGGATGTTTACCGCATCGGCAATGACGGTGGTTATGAAAACATCGGCACCATCCAGCCGCCGACAGAAACGGCCACCTCCGGCGACATTGAACAAGTGGTGCCGATTGTTCATTCTGCCGCCACTTTTAATGAAACCGGTGATTATTTCCTGCTGGCTTATCGCACCAATTACGAATCATCGGCCAATGTCATGGCCGGTACAGGCGAAGTGGATTACCAGGCCCCACAAATTGTCATTGGTCAGGTTAGTCACGCCACTTTAGCCACCGCATCAGGCGGCAACCTACCCACTGTCTGGTTAGACGTTGATGACAGCAGCGATTCGGTTTGTGCCGCCGTGGTCAATGAATTTCAAAACCAGACCAATGCCTTTTCAGCCTGTGTGGTGAGTGATTATATTGCCAACGGTAACCACGATCAGGCGGTGGATAATTGTCTGGCTTCCAGTGGTATTATGGACAAAGGTATTCATGATTTTGCCGTCAGCCCCACAAACAACCATTTCTATGCTTATGATTCGCAGACCTATAATGACAGGGATGTGTTAATTGATGTGGACCCAAACACCATGACCGCGGCCTGTACTGAATTTACCGATGTCGGCAATGTCACCGGCCGTCTCACCAGTCTCATGTTTTCACAACAAAATAAACTGGTGGCTTTATTTGCCGATGAAGGTAACGGCATCTGGATTGATGTCACGGCCGGACCGAGTTACGGCGATTTTAATGCAATCGCAGAACCGGTCACACCCTTCCCGCACGGTGATGGCAGCAGTTTACCCTTTAACATTATAAACAAAGCACTCAAGGGTGGCACTTTAACGGATCTGATTTTCAAAAATGGCTTTGAAGACTTTATCTTCGCCAATGGATTCGAAGGCGATCCACCACCTGCCACCTGTCCTGCCTTTTATAAAATAATAAATCAGCGACTCATATCAGTATTTGGGTCGCTTTTTCCTCTCCCAACAGCCCCATGCGTTTTTTTCATGACGCCATTCTTTTTTGCTATAATCATGATTAGGGTATGTGTAATAACAGCGTCATCATTCGCTGTATGGAGGGAACATCATGACTTATTTGACCAAGTCAATAAAGCTTGCCATCGGTTTAATAAGGGTTAACCGGGCTTTTCTTCGCGGCCTATTAAATTATTTAATGGTGCCTTGCCTCAACGCCCCTCACAGAAGAGTCATCTCATGAACGCCGCCAATCCGATTGGGCTGATTTGCCTTTTACTGGTGGTATTACTCATCGCCATTTCAATCTCAGGCTGGCTCAAACGACGCTGGAAACTGTCTTTAGCCGCTGCTTTTGTTTTGGTAGGGTTTGTGCTGATTAATGGCATTATCTTGATAAGACCAATTCCCGCAATGAATGCCAGCCAGATACAGTTATTAACCACTTATGTCTTATTGCCCGTAATATTGGCTGATGCCGCCTATCGTTTTCGGATTCATGATCTACGCTATCAACGCTTAAAACCGATGCTGTTGTTGGCTCCGGTTTTTTTAGTGGCATTGCTGTTTACTTTTTTGTTTTTTCTGTGGGCTTTTAATGGTCAACCGGGCATAAATTTACTCATTATCCTGGCCGCTTCACTGCTTATATTAATGATTGACCCGTTCCCATCTCACAGTACATTGAACGCTTTAACTGCACTGGATAAAACCAGTTCAAGCAATACAAAATTAACAACACTGGTGCAAGTGGAGTCATTATTGATTGGTTCACTGACACTGATTCTCTTTTTAGGTATTGGCCAGTTAACCGATATGAATTCTCAGGCAAATTTAAATCATTCAAGTGTAACCTGGTACTGGCTTTACTGGCTATGGGCTTTTTTTGGTGGCGTCGTGTTTGGTTTTATTTGGGGGGTTGTCGGCGGTCTGATTGCCACCAATATAAAAAATTATCGGGTTAATTTAATACTGCTCAGTGTCATCATCTGGCTCTCTTATCTCTCCAGCCTACACTTTTTTGAAGTTTCCGGCATCATGGCATTATTAACCACCACCTTGATAATGAGTAAGGCGCATACGCAGTTTTTAACCCCTCGTGAAATCAAATACATGCGTGCGCTTTTTAGAAACCTGCGTTTTATGGTCGGTATGGTTATTTTTGGTCTAATGGTTTATAAACTGCAGATTAATGTATTAATAAATCACTGGTTTATCATGCTGATAGCCGTGGCTGTGTTCATTATGGCGCGTGCCATCAGTATATATGGGTTTTTACCTTTAATCGTACAACTTAAGCATCGTCAGACTATGTCAATCAGACAGCATGTGCTGTTTATGAGCTCAAGCCACAGCAGTCTCATCTTACTGGCCGTATGGCTTCTGCCCGAAAGCACACCGTTTAGAGACCATTATGAAGCCATGGCCATGGCTTTGGTTATTTTGAGTTTATTCGCACAAAGACCGAATTTACCCCAACTGGTTCAAAACTTATTGCCAAAAAAAACCACCCGGGGTATTAACCTCATTAAAAACCGTTAGTATGGGTTCTTTCTTAGTACCGATAATCTCCGCGTTCCAGCATATCCAGATCATATTGCGCCCGATGTAAATCATCATCTAAGCGATCTCGCCGAATCCTTAAGGTCTCACTTTGTTCTTTATTCCGCTCTAATTGATTAATCAGTTCAGCCCGTTCAGCGGCGGATAAATTATCGTTCAGTAACGCTCTGCGAATGGCATTCCACTCATCCTCAAGAGCCACAATATCTTCACTGGTTTGTGCGATATCGCGCTCTAAATCAGACACCAACGTTCTTTGTTGATAAAGCTGCTGACCCTGCTCATAAGCCCGTAAAAATTCATCGGCAGCCCGACCTTCACAAACACCGTGATAAGTCCGGTTATTAAGACCTTCTTCATAGCCTTTTTGAGCCGTACAATAACGCTGCAAACCTGCCTCACGCCCCGCTAACCAGTCATCCAAATTCGCCCGCACACCATGTTTGGCACAGGCTTTTCTGTGTTTTTCCAAATAACTGTCAGGCTGACCTTTTACACCATCGCTGTAACCAATCTCATACCAGTCAGCGGTCACACATTCATCTTCATTTAACGTGGCACAACCCACCATCAAAACAGACAGCAAAACCAGGCAAACGCTTTTAATCATACTCTTCATATTGACCTCTTTTATTTTCGCAGCATTGTAGCAT
>CAZWVE010000201.1:0-3626 GCA_964636925.1 uncultured Marinicella sp. | reverse complement strand
AACTGGATTTAGCGGTGTCTTTAAACGATGTCCGCATTGAAAATCTGGTGCCGGACAATCTGGTGCCACCGGATCTGGCTGAATTTAAACAGCGGTTAACTGAGTTAGATGCGGTATTTGCGACTAAAAAAGCTGCTTTAAAGCCAGGTCAGGTGCTGCGTTATGTGGGTGATCTAAGCGGTGATTTAATGCACACAGAGACCGCACAATTAACGGTTTCGCTTGAAGCGGTGGAGGGTGACGGGCCCTTAGGTCGGGTGCGGGGCAGCGATTCCTTATTCGAGATTTACACCGAATCCTACGGCCAACAGCCGATGATTATCCAGGGCGCCGGTGCCGGTGCTGAAGTGACCGCTCGGGGTGTTCTTGGTGATATTTTGCGAATCGGCTTGAGCTGATGTTTGGGTTTATTCTGAGAGTGATTGAAAGTGATTGAAAACCACCTCAATATCTTTTTTCATGCCCGGCATGATACGTTGCTGGTAGAATTGGTTAAAATCTGTACCGCAAGCGCCGTCATCCTGACTGCACAGCATTAACATGGCCATGCTGTGTGGCTGACAGGCGACTCCGCCCTGGTATTGACAGGCTAATTTTGTTAAGGCCAAATGAAAAACGCGTTCAAAATATTGATTATTTTGGCTGTTAATCCATTGTGATATCGGCACGATTTCACCCTGCGAAAGATAGATAAATGACATGCTTGCCTGTTCACCAATGAGGGGGCCGTTTTTGCTTTTTAACAATGATAATAATGCCTCCCGATAGATTGAATCCGATGAGTCTGCAAGCATGCCTGTTTTTTCGGTGAGCTGTTTAAGTTGTTTTCCGAGCTTACTTTGAGGCTCAAGTTTTTGATAAATGTGTTCAAATTCCGCCGTTAAAACCGGATAAGCCGATATTGTTAGTTGGCATTGATTCTGCATCTGTCGATACTCAGAGAGTCGATCGGCGGTTTTGAATCGTTGTTTCATGTGATCACTAAAACCATCAGAGCTGACAGCAAAGCAAAAAGCATGTTCAGCGATGATTGAACGCGCTTCGAGGTAAGTGTCCGGGTGGTATTTATGGGGAATCAGTTCATGCGTCAATGCCTGCAACTGATCAGGCGGCATGGTTTTTTCAGACCCTGGCTGTTTCTCTTTGGCTTTTTTGCCTGATTCTATTGCGGTATTTTTGCCGGGTTTAAGTTGATGTGCATTTGCATCCTCTTTACCTTGCTGTTGGCTTAACTGATGCAAAGATTCTTTGGTTCTCGGTGTCACAACCCAATAAATAGCTGCTAGTACGCAAATAATCATAACGATGACCCCAAAAAACAGTTTATGAAAGCCGCGTTTATCCACTGAAAAGTTCCTCAAAGCTGTGTTTAAAGGTCATAACATCGGACCATTGATTGGGACTGATAAAATAACGTTGGTAAAAATCACGGACATGGAGACCACAACTATCGGGGTAATTGGGGTAATCGGTCAGACAAAAATGGAACATCAATGGGCTGTTGGCGCTGCAATCAAAGCCCAGATCGCATAAATATAAAACCGTGGCACTATTGAGAGACTCTGTATACCAGGGTTGGTGCGAACGGTTATTGGCTTCCAGCACCATATTCACCGGGGTAATTCGCAGGTCTGCGGCTTGTCCGCCCAGGCTATAACCGCTACCCAAATAACGCACACGATTATGACCAACAATTGTGGTCAATGCTTCATAAAAAACCTCACCAAAGTTTGTGTAAAAAAAACGGAACAAATGTTCATCGGCGTTATTAAAGTGTTCTTGTTGCTGTAGGACATGCTCTTGATTAATCACTTTTTGTTGTTGTAACAAGTCATACAATTCTGTGATGGTCTTATCGATTAGATTAAGTTCCTCAATTATCGCATCATGATTAATATCATTATTATTGGTCGAATCGTCATTAATGGACAAATACAATTGTTGTTGCTGTTGTTTCAATTGGTCGATTTGATGATTTATATCAACCAGTTCTTGTTCACTTAAACTATCTTCCCCTTGTAAGGCTTGTTCTAAATCATGGTAACGCTGTTGCCATAGGTTACTGGCTTTCAGCACTTCTTTTAATTTTATCTCCCTGGGTGTTTTCGCGGCCGTTTTATTTAAACGTTGTTCAATAGCAAGGCTGATATCAGGCAGCGTCAGGGATTCGTCATCACTTTTGCTGCGCGTACCACCGTAGGTGTGCCACAGATTAAGACAGGTTTGCTGCCAGTGCTGTAACAGATTTTGTTGGCCACTGGTTAAAGGCGGTTTGTCGTTATAACTGTAAAATGGGCTGCCGTAATAACGGAAAGGTCCGGTGACAATTTCAGACAAATCGGCTTTTAAGCCTTGTGTCAGCCAATGGCTGAAAATAGGCTGACAGGTTTCTGCTGTTTTTAATTGATGGTACAACTCTAAATAGCTGAGTTGGGTGTCTGACGGGTTTGTTTGGCTCTTCTCAACGGTTTGCTGGCGTGATGATTGACTGTCGCCGTCTGACTTGCTTGCTTCAGGCTGATATTCAGGCTTATGTTGTTCAGATTGGTCAACACGACTGACGACATTGGTGCGACTTTCAATTTGCTGTTGTTTAATTTCCTTATGATCGAGCTGGTATTTAAGCAATATAATGGCAGCAATCACCATCAAAACCAAAAAACCATAAAAAAGATACGCCAGTAACTTTTGACCCATGAGAATGTGAATTACAAAAAAAAGTATTTTAACAGGCCGGCATGATTAATCATACGATTCGGCCGTTTTCTGATGCTGATTTTTTGTCTGTGTTAAAATAATACCATGGATATTAACTGTGATTTAGGTGAATATGAGCGACTTTCTGAAGCGGGCAAAGATGCGGAGATTATGCCTTATATTCATGCCTGTAATATTGCTTGTGGCGGACATGCCGGGAATGCACAAACCATGCAACACAGTGTTCAGTTGGCACAGAAAAACGGTGTCGTTATTGGCGCCCATCCCAGCTATCCGGATCCGGTACATTTTGGACGGCGCAGCATGGCATTATCGGAACCGTACTTATATAAGGTGCTGGTCGAGCAAATTTTGATGCTCCAGGAAATCTGTGACGCACAAGGCGTCGCTTTGCATCACGTTAAGCCCCATGGCGCTTTATACAATGATGCCGCTGATGACCTGGCAGTTGCCCGGGTGATTGTTTCGGTGGTTAAAGATGTGGGTTCTAATCTTAAGTTATACGGCCAGGCCCATTCAGCCCTGGCTGAAGCGGCGCAAATGCAATCAGTGCCATTTGTGGCCGAGGGTTTTGTCGATCGGCGTTATTTAAGCCGGCATCGTTTGGTGCCGCGGGCACATGGTGAAGCCTTAATTGAAAATCTGTCTGAACAAATTAAACAGGCTGAATATCTAATCAAGCGCCGGGGCTTATATGGTCATAATGGTCGCTGGTTGTCGGTTCATTGCCAAACCTTGTGCTTACACGGTGATCAACCAGGGGCGTTGGACACCGCCATAGCCTTGTCAAAATTAGTAAAGCAACACCAAAACCAAGAAACACAACCTTCATGAAATCATTGGTCATTCAATATGTTCAGCCCAATGGCGATTGTGCGCTGTTATTCTACTTTAAAAATCATCCTCAT
>CAZWVE010000200.1:0-3636 GCA_964636925.1 uncultured Marinicella sp. | reverse complement strand
ATTGCCGGAAGAATTGCAGTCATTATTGGGTGCCTGTGAATCGGTCATGACGCTTGATTTAAAGGAACGTGAAAAGCTGGCCCGTGAAGACATTGCCAAAGTCAGGCAAAACCTCAAGCAACAAGGTTATCATCTGCAATTACCACCAAAAGAGTCCATCGGTATTATTCAGTTTGGTTAGTTGATTTAACATGGGCCTCAAGTAAGGCCAGTTCTTTGTCGTTCATGGCTGTTAAACCCGGCCGCTGGCATTTCATTTTTTTCAGTCGTTTAACCAGAATGGTGGCAATAAGCTGTTGCATTTTGGCTTTATCGTCGGCCGGAATAATGTACCACGGCGCCACCTCCGTACTGGTCTTATTCAACATGTCATCAAAGGCCAGCTGGTATTTATCCCAGTATTGACGCTGTTTAATATCATTAATATTAAATTTCCAGTTTTTTTCATGGCGGGCATAGCGGCGAATTAATCGTTGCTGTTGTGTTTCCTTGCTGACATCGAGCATAAATTTAACCACCTGTGTGCGGTTATGGTGAAGATGATGTTCAACCTGGTTAATAAAATCAAAACGTTGTTGCCAAAAGGGTTTTTTCACCGGTGTGGAAATATTCTGTTTGTTTAAAAAATGGGGGTGTACCCGTACCACCAAAGTTTCTTCATAATAGCTGCGGTTAAAAATACTGATTCGGCCCTGAGCCGGGAAATGCGGATAACAGCGCCACATGAAATCGTGGGCTGCTTCTTTGTCTGTGGGGGCTTTAAAGCTGTTGGTTGTCATCAGTCCCGGATCACAATAGCGAAAAACTTTGCGAATGGTGCTGTCTTTACCGGCAGCATCTAAAGCCTGAAAAATAACCAGTAAAGATTGTTTGCCCTCTGCACGCATCTGTCGACTTAAATCATCCAACTGTTGCGTAACTGTTTTGAGACTGTGTTTTTGGGCATCGAACCATGTCTTGAGTTGCGTCATATCCGGTCTTGGCTGACCGGGTTGGTGGCGAAATATTTTCACAGATGACATACAATAGCGTGTTTTTGAAACAAAACATCATAACCAACTTTATGACAAAACATAAAATATTATTTGTTTGTATGGGAAATATCTGTCGTTCTCCTACGGCAGAAGCCATTTTTTCTCAGTTAGTCAAAGAAACCGGCTCACAAGATCGGTTTGAAATTGATTCAGCCGGAACCCACGCCTATCATGTGGGCAAACCGCCGGATGCCCGTTCCCGAGAAGCGGCACTGAAACGGGGCATTGATATGCAACATTTGCGGGCCAGGCAAGTGCAAGCAGATGATTTTGTGCGATTTGACCGATTGATTGTTATGGATCAGGCTAATTTAAATGAATTAAAAAGCCGTTTTCCAGACCAGCCCCATGACAAAGTCAGTCTAATGATGTCTTATGCCGGGCAGTGTGCCGAAACAGAAGTGCCGGATCCTTATTATGGCGGTGAGGATGGTTTTGAATTGGTGTTAGACCTGCTGGATGATGCGGCTACAGGATTATTGTCGGCCCTTAAGGCAGATGAAAGCCTTGCCTGAATTAGAGATTAATGAGGCTATGGGCTATAATGCGCGCTTTTTTAAGGATTATGGGTTGTGCAATTTAAACAGCTTAAACAAGACAATCAGGCCAGACGGGGGCAGCTTAGTTTTGATCGGGGGACAGTAGAAACGCCTTGCTTTATGCCGGTGGGCACCTATGGCACAGTGAAGGCGATGTCGCCCCATGAAATTAAAGAAATCGGGGCTGAAATAATTCTGGGTAATACCTTTCATCTTATGCTGAGACCGGGCACGGATGTGATTGCCGAGCATGGTGATTTACATGACTTTATGGCCTGGGATAAACCGATTCTGACCGATTCGGGCGGGTTTCAGGTTTTTTCATTGGCCAAGCGTCGTAAGATAACTGAATCAGGGGTTGAGTTTGCATCACCGGTGGATGGTTCCCGTGTCTTTATGGGGCCCGAAGAATCGATGGCGGTGCAACGCAAACTGGGGTCTGATATTGTCATGATTTTTGATGAATGTACACCGTATCCGGCCACTGAAAAGCAGGCGGCTGAATCCATGGAATTATCATTACGCTGGGCAGAGCGCAGTTTGCGGGCTTTTCAAGGAAACCCAAACGCCTTATTCGGGATTGTTCAAGGTGGTATGTATGATCATTTACGCGCCCGTTCGGCGGCGGCATTAACGGACATGAATTTTCATGGTTACGCCATCGGCGGTCTGTCTGTGGGAGAACCGAAGGATTTACGTGAGCAGGTGCTGGCCACCACCACGCCATTATTACCGACAGATAAACCCCGTTATTTAATGGGCGTGGGAAAACCTGAGGATATTTTAGCGGCGGTGTTGATGGGAGTTGATATGTTTGACTGTGTTATGCCGACTCGCAATGCCCGCAATGGTTATTTGTTCACCTGGGACGGTGTGGTTAAAATTCGCAATGCCAGGCATCAGTTTGATACGCTGCCCATTGATGAAAACTGTGGCTGTTATACCTGTCGTCATTTTTCTAAGGCGTATTTACGGCATTTAGATCGCTGTGGAGAAATGCTCGGTTCACGTTTAAATACCATTCATAACCTCTATTTTTACCAGGAATTCATGGCGGCCATTCGTAGCGCTATTGAAAACAATGACATAACAAATTTTGCCGAAACGACCTTTGCCCGGCTGGCAGGTTCGGATTAATTTTTGTTCTGTTCAAGCGACTCGTTTGGACGTAGATTTAGCCCCTTTTGAGGGGTCTGTTTGTGTTACAATGTAGCGTTTAATTTTTCACCTGAAGGAATGCTGATTTATGGCAGAAAATTCGACTGATATTATCAAAATAAACATCGAAGACGAAATGCAGAAATCATACCTCGATTATTCGATGAGTGTGATTGTGGGACGGGCGTTACCGGATGTGCGTGATGGCTTGAAGCCGGTGCATCGTCGGGTTCTTTATGCCATGAATGTTCTGGGCGTTAGTTGGAATAAAGCGCACAAAAAATCCGCACGTGTGGTGGGTGATGTGATTGGTAAATACCATCCCCATGGTGATTCTGCCGTTTATGACACCATCGTTCGCATGGCACAGCCTTTTTCGATGCGTTATATGTTGGTGGATGGCCAGGGTAACTTTGGTTCGGTGGACGGTGATTCACCGGCCGCCATGCGTTATACAGAAGTGCGAATGGCCAAAATATCGCATCAGATGTTGGCCGATATTGATAAAGAAACCGTCGATTTTGTGGCGAACTATGATGAAACGGATTCAGAACCCTCGGTGTTGCCGACACGGGTTCCGGCATTGTTGGTGAATGGCTCATCCGGTATTGCCGTCGGTATGGCCACCAATATTCCGCCGCATAACCTTAATGAAGTGATTGATGCTGTGATTGCCTTAATCGACAATCCTGACATCACTCTGGACGAAATTATGACCCATCTGCCGGGTCCGGATTTCCCCACAGCGGCATTCATCAATGGTTCTGAAGGTATTCGTGAAGCCTATGAAACCGGTCGCGGTAAAATTTATATGCGTGCCCGTTCAGATATTGAAGTCGATGAAGCCAGCGGTAAACAAACCATTATTGTGAATGAATTGCCGTATCAGGTGAATAAAGCCCGAC
>CAZWVE010000199.1:0-3653 GCA_964636925.1 uncultured Marinicella sp. | reverse complement strand
CTTCGTTATCCTGGCTGAGGCCATCGCTCCACTGTTCAGGCTTTTTTAAGATTTTCTCACTGGTGTAGTAAATTTTTGCAATAAGAAGTTGTGCTTCAGGATGGTTTGCCAGATTTAAATCTTTGATGTCTTTATAAGCCTGGTCAATATAATATTTTTCAAGATTGGTATTAATTTTTTTACCTGTTTTATGTTCATAAACCATCTTAGAGAACATGTGCCCAATAAAGAATATTTCTTCAAATTTTTGTGGTGAGACCTTCGAAAACAATTGCGCAGTACGCCATTGAAAACGCTGATAATCATTTTTATTTAATTGGTCTTCACACTGTTCAACCACTCGGTCATACTCACCGGCTACAAACAAGTCGTCACAATTCGGCTGCTGGGCATTTAAAGCATGTACAACAAACAAACTTAATAGCATAAAAATATAATTCATAACTTTCCTAAAAATATTTGTAGATGATTATATATTAACCAAATTATATCCAGCAATTAGCTTTAACCGTTTAATCAATTCCTAACAGCGCAACCATCAAACCAATCTGTCGGGTTAATACGCATTGTAACAATCGAATTTCTGATCAAAAAATCTACCATTTGCAATCAGCTCTGAAGCCACCAATAACGACTTTTCCAGTGCATTTATAGCTGGCTATTTTCATACAAATATGTTACCTTAGTTATTGAATATTAAAGATTTTTTAACCCATTAATATAGGTGAAAATATGGATCTTACATTAAAAAAAATAAAAAACATCACCGCTGATTATTGCATCACCATCATTATGAACAGCCATCGAACCGGGCCTGATTATTTAAAGGATGAAGTGGCCCTTAAAAATCATATCAAGACAGTTGAACAACGATTGAATGCTGATACCGACAAAAAAACCCGGACAAAATTGATGGACCAAATGAATCGACTGGCTCAAGAGATCGATCACAGTCATAACCTGGATAGTTTGATTCTTTTTGTCAATGAAGACATGGCTGAATTCACGCGTTTACGGATCCCGGTAAAAGACCGCGTGGTGATTGATGATAACTTTGCCACCCGTGATTTGGTCAGGGCCTTGCACTTACAAACCAGCTACTATGTCTTGGTTTTAAGTCAAGAAAAAGCCCGCTTAATTGAAGCCATGAATGGTGAAGTGGTTCGCGAATTGGGTGATGACTTTCCCATGGAAACCACCTTATCTCACGCGCGCTATAGTGGCGATCATGACAGCGATTCGCACCAGACAAACCTGGTTGATGAGTTTTTCAATCGGGTGGATAAGCAGTTCCAAAAAGTCAGAAACAGTCACCCCTTGCCTCTGTTAATTTGTAGCGTTCATGAAAATTACCACCGCTATTTAAATGTCGCCGATGATAAACGTGGGATTTTCGATACCCACCTGAATAGCCAACGCATTGGTGAAAAAGCCGGTAATATTGTGGCAGAAGCCTGGAAAATAGTTAAGGACTACACCATTGAGCGTAATAATGAGCGCAAAGCAGAGCTCAAAAAGGCGGTGAGTGCCAATCGCTTTCTCAGCGACAGTAATGACATTTGGCGCGCCATTCATGCCGGTCGTGTCAGAACCCTGTTTATCGAACAAGGCTTATTCCAACCGGCGGTGCTCAAAGATAACAGCATTACCTATGTATCTGAGGAGCAGCGCAGTGACACCGACATCATTGATGACATTTACGATGAGATGATTGAAGCCAATTTGTCCTATGGTGGCGATGTGGTTTTCTTGCCCAAAGGTGAGTTAACAAAATTCAACGGTTTGGCTGCCATTACCCGTTATTAGAACCAATACACACCTCATAAAAGCCAGTTACCATGTATCGCATGGCAACAGGCTTTTCTTGTCTCATTTTGATTTTTATAATTCGGCCACAAAAGCAACAAATGCAGTGGCTTTGTCATTAAGTTCTTCGTCAGAATTAACACGATGCTGCTCACTGTAAATCACCAGCGCGGTGCGGGCATCGACCAGTTGTAGTGTTAACTCATTATTCTCGACACGACTTTCAATAAACCAGCGAACACCAAACTCATGGCTGAAATAAGGATACGGATTGCCCTGATGTTTTTTAAAGGCGTGCTCTGATAAATAATTCAATCCCTTCGTTGCTAATACCGCTTGTTTTAAAAGCGCATCAACGGCCACATGCGTTGTCGTCATCTCCGTGGGCAAAATCACCAAAGCCATCGGTTCTGATTTAAGCTGCCAACTTAAAAGTCCATAAAGCAACACCACCGCCAAAAAAAACAAACCGCCATAGCGCAATAGTGCCTGACCTATTTTTTTCTTTGGTGTACTTTGGTCTAAAATCTTTTCTGCTGAAATCTGTTTTACCGGTGGTTGCCAGCTGTAACCGACTTTCGGCCGGGTTTTAATTAATGTGGTTTCCGACGACAGTGGTTTTAACTGCGCCCGTAAATCGGCAATGGCCCGGGTTAAAGCATCATCACTAATCACCTGATTCGGCCAGACTTGCCCAAATAAGTGCTGTCGCATCACCGTTTCACCGGCCTGTTTGATGAGCACCATCAAGACACGCATATTCACCGGGCTCAGACGAATACTTTGCTTGCCCTGACGGACTTCACCTGAATTCGGACAAATCAATAAATCGGCAGATAGGTACTGAACTGGTTTATTCATAACGCCCAGTTTAGCATTTTATTTTATTCAATTAACATGCCCTCAGACATTGCTCAGACATTGCTCAGACTTTACTCAGGCGGTTAATATAACCACAGACCATAATAAAAAGCCTTAGATTCAAGGAACAATCATGAAAAAAATACTTAAAGCCCTACTTGTCCTGATTGGCATGATAGCCATGTTGTTTGTCCTCGCCGTCATTGTTAACCTCTCCGTATTCGACGAAGAACTCTTACCTGAAGTCCATGCCATTAAAGATATTCAAGCCAAACCCTATCAAGCCGATAATGCTTATCCGGCTTTAATCGCCATGAGTTATTATCCGGATGAACCCTATCAATCAGCCACTAAAAAAATTCGAGAGCGATTAAATCAAAATATCTCAACAAATGGTCAAGATTTTCTCACCACTCATGATCAAGAGTCCCTTAAATCGCTTGAAGTTGATGACTCACAGTTAACTGACATTTCCCGTTGCCATACCCGTAAAGAAAAAAACTGTGTTATTAAATACCTGAGTAACTTAAATAAACAGCATACACTTAATCAAGCCACACAAACACTTGTTAATAGATATGAGCAACTCATAGACTATTCACATTTTTCTGAAGCCACCCAAATGGAATTTGACACCCTATTACCACCATTAAGCACACCATTGCGTACACAAAGGGTGTTTTTATTAACTCAATGGCTTAAGAATAAAACTAACTTTGTTCATATATTTACTAAGGATTTAAGCTTTTGGCGCATAATATTAAACAAAAGTCATCTCTTAATGACAAAAATGATTGCTAATGCAGCCATACATAATGATATTCAAATTTTGGCCTATGCAATTAAAACCGGATATCTAAGCAAAAGTGATTTAACAACACTCTATAATCAAATAACGGGCTTAACTCAAAACGAACAAAGTTTATCCCTAACATTTCAATTTGAAATGAAAAGTGCAATGGGCTTTTTTCATTATTATAAAAATG
>CAZWVE010000198.1:2864-3653 GCA_964636925.1 uncultured Marinicella sp. | reverse complement strand
GTGAGGAATGGGTGTAATATCAACGATGTTGGTAACCCGCATACCGAGGGCATTGAGCGCTCTGACAGAGGATTCTCGACCTGGACCTGGACCTTTAATGCGAACTTCAATGTTTTTCATTCCGTATTCCAGAGCCACTTGACCGGCTTTATCGGCAGCGACTTGCGCTGCAAACGGAGTGCTTTTTCTTGAACCTCTAAATCCAGACCCACCAGCCGTTGCCCACGACAAACCATTACCTTGTCTGTCGGTGATCGTGATGATGGTATTGTTAAACGACGCGTGTACATGAGCGATTCCGTCAACAACAGTTCGTTTTATTTTCTTTTTCGTTTTTTGTGGTCTTGCCATTACAATTCTCTATCTAATATCGCAAAGATATACGTTTATTAACGTCTGATTGGCTTTTTAGGGCCTTTTCGTGTGCGGCTGTTGTTCTTGGTTTTTTGACCTCGAACCGGCAAACCGCGACGATGTCTTAAACCGCGGTAACAACCTAAGTCCATGAGACGTTTAATATCCATGGCCACTTCACGGCGCAAATCACCTTCAACCGTGAACTCACCGACCACGGCGCGTAATTTATCTAATTCAGCTTCATCAAGCTGACCTACTTTTTGCGCAGGATCGACGCCTGCTTTGTCACAGATATCATAAGCTCTGGTTCGACCGACGCCATAAATACTGGTCAGTCCAATCCAAGTGTGCTTGGTATCCGGAATGTTTACACCCGCTATACGAGCCATGTTCTACTCCTGTTCCTCTAAAACTAACCTAAGTTAGTTCATA
>CAZWVE010000198.1:0-2854 GCA_964636925.1 uncultured Marinicella sp. | reverse complement strand
GACTTTATTCACTTTTGTCGATGACAAAAGTGAAAGCGGCCACAGCGAACACGCCTTATAATATCTTGCACTTTGCCTCTGATTCGCAAAGCAAAGCTTCGCTCACAAACCGGCAGTGCATGTTGTGCTACTGGCAGCACAAATCAGGTATAAAACCTGTTCTTTTGCCCAAAAAAGGGCGCAAATTATAATACAACACAGTGCGCAATACCATCTTTATTTTGTGTTGGTATTGGGCACTGCTTGAAACGATTTTCTAACGACGAATTTTCGATGATGATCGTCGATAATTTTTAATATCTGATTTTTTCAAAACAGATTCATATTGCTGTGACACCAGATGATTTTGTAACTGCGCCATGGAATCCATAGCCACCACCACAACAATTAACAGGCCGGTTCCGCCAATGGCGAAGGGTACGGCTAACATGGAGTTCAACACATCCGGTAACAAACAGACACCCAATAAATACATGGAGCCCCATAATGTCACACGATTCAGAACACCATCTAAGTAATTGGCCGTTTGTTTACCGGGACGAATCCCCGGAATCACCGCACTTTGTCGTTTTAAATTATCGGCTGTTTCATCTGAGTTGAATGTCAAAGCCGTATAAAAATAAGTAAAGAACACAATCAAAGCACCGTAAAACACCATATAAAGGGTATTACCCGGTGACAGTTGTTGTGATAAATCTGTGAGCCACTCAAAACCTTCATTTTGACCGGCAAAACTCGCTATGGTACCCGGAAACAACACCAATGAAGAGGCAAAAATCGGCGGGATAACACCGGACATATTGACTTTCATCGGCAAATAAGAGGTTTGTGCCTGGGTCGCCTGACGCCCGCCACGACGCGCAAACTGCATGGTGACACGACGCTGACCGCGCTCGACAAAGACGATAAAGGTGGTTAATCCCAACGCCAGTGCCAATAAGAAGATGGCAGTCAGGGCATTCAATTGTCCTTCGCTGACCATCTGGAACACGGAAAAGACGGCACTGGGTAAATTCACCACAATACCGGCGAAAATAATCAATGAAATACCATTACCAATACCGCGTTCAGTAATTTGTTCACCCAACCACATCAGAAACATAGTACCGCCTGTTAATGAGATGGTGGCAGTGAATAAGAAACCAAAGCCCGGTTGTGGGACCACTGCATTGGCTCCGACGAAACCCAGTTTTTGCAATGAAAATGAAATACTGTAGGCCTGAAATCCAGCCAAAGCAATGGTGAAATAACGGGTGTATTGGGTAATTTTTCGCTTACCGGTTTCACCTTCTTTTTTCAACTCACGCAATGCCGGCATGGTATGACCCAATATTTGCATAATAATGGCGGCGGTAATATATGGCATCACGCCCAAAGCAAAAATTGAATAACGACCCAGGGCACCACCTGAAAACATATTGAACATGTCCAATAAGCCGCCTGAGTTTTGTTGTAACAAATCGGCCAGAACTTGTGGATTAACGCCGGGTACCGGTAAAAAGGTACCCATACGATAGACAACCAATGCGCCGATGACGAATAAAATTCGGCTTTTCAGTTCACCCAGGCCTTTTTTGTTGCCCAATAATTTTTCAACTTGCTCTTGTCTGCTTGACATAGTTACGCTACTTTTCCACCGGCTTCTTCAATGGCTTTTTGGGCCCCTTTTGTGACTTGCAATCCCGTGACATTAATGGCTTTGTCCAATTGACCGGTATTAATCACTTTAACTTTAGTCACGCCACGCTTCACCAGACCGGCATCAATCAGTGATTCAATGGTCACGTCCTGGCTATCTAAAGCATTTAAGTGATAAAGACAAACCTCAGCGCGTGTGGCTGCCATTTTAGAAGTAAATCCAAATTTAGGCAGGCGTTTAAATATGGGTAACTGCCCACCTTCAAAGCCGACTTTATGAAAACCACCTGATCGTGATTTTTGTCCTTTGTGGCCTCGTCCACAGGTTTTACCGGAACCTGAACCGATACCGCGACCGACTCGCTTTGCTGCTTTGGTGGCTCCCGCCGCCGGTTTAATGGTATTTAATTTCATAATAATGAACCTCGTTTATTTAACTTCTTCGACAGCCAATAAATGACTGGCGGTTCGAATCATACCCATGTTCTCAGGGGTGGCATCAACAATGCGTGATTGGTGTATTTTACGGATTCCTAAACCACGAACACAGGCTTTATGATTGGCCAATGATTTGTTGGTACTTTTAATCTGGGTGACTTTAACTTGACCCACTTTTTTTGCTTTAGCCATGATTTTCCATTACCTCCTCGACGGTTTTACCACGCTTAGCGGCAACTGATTCCGGCGATGTAATTTGTTGTAAACCTTTAATGGTGGCACGGACCAGGTTGATTGGGTTGTTCGATCCTTGTGATTTTGCCAGCACGTTTTCCACGCCAACCACATCAAATACCGCACGCATCGCACCACCGGCAATAACACCGGTACCTTCTAAGGCCGGTTGCATATAAATCCGCGAGCCTGAATGCTTGGCTTTGGTGGCATGCCATAAGGTATTACCGTGTAAGTCAACTTCGACGGTATTTTTACGGGCTTGCTCCATGGCTTTTTGTATGGCGACCGGTACTTCTTTCGCTTTACCGTAGCCAAAACCAATTTTACCTTTACCATCACCAACCACAGTTAATGCGGCAAAACCAAACTGACGGCCGCCTTTAACCACTTTCGCAACACGGTTAACGCTGACCAGTCTTTCCATTAAGTTATCGCCTTGATCTCTTTCTGCCATAATATATCTCTAATAATCTCTTAAAATTTCAACCCGGCTTCACGCGCGGCTTCGGCCAAGGCTTTTACTTTGCCGTGGTATCGGTAA
>CAZWVE010000197.1:0-3663 GCA_964636925.1 uncultured Marinicella sp. | reverse complement strand
TCAAAATAACCATTTTGAATCACTAAAACTCAAAAATCTGTAGCAATATTCTGATAGCTTGTACGAAAATAACTATAATGAAGTGCCTGTCCTCGATTATTTTTCCAGGAGTTTAGCGACTGTATTCAACTCAGCAAACGTGATGCCGTTCCAGGTGGGTTCTTCACCAAAGTAAAAAGCTCCGATGTACTGAGTGTTTAAAATGGCTTGGTTAATTTGTTTAAATACATGCCACCTTATCAGGTATTCAGCCCGTAAATCATAATCCGAGCCGGAAGGACTGTCCGTCCCTTTTAATTCAAAAAACAATTCATTCAGATGTAAAACCGCTTTTAATTCTAATTCCACAAAGTACTGTGCTCTTTTTACCAAATTATCATCAGGTTCGATGACCAACATATCGGCAAGGTTGCTGAAATGATCAATTTCATCCGCATAATTGGTTTTCTTTTCAGCATCGGTCGGATCATCCCAATCGGTATCAATCAGGGTAAAGCCAAAGTATTTAATATGTGGGCTCTTGTCCAACACATAGCGTTCATCAACGGCGTCACAATTAAATAACGCCGATACAATGAAAATGTAAGAAAGAATCAGGCTCATGCTGTTTAGTTAAACACACCATATTTGTGTTATGGTTTTAACTGTCTGTTTAAACAACTATACCTCAGCGTATTCCTACTTAACATCTTGTTCTTTTGGAAGATCTGCCGACGAGTCTATGGTCTTGAAATCCTTCAGAATAACTTCACCCTGATTGTAACGATATTCAAAAACAAAGTCGTTTAAACTGGTTTTAATCTCGTTGCCATAAATAATTTGTCCAGAAGGAAGGTAAGTTTTCAAGCCTATTGGTACATGGCCTTTAATTCGGGTTCCTCCAAATGACAGGCTTTTTTTCCATTTGGCTCTTCTTTCTAATGCTGTGTAGAAATTATATTTTTGTTTTAACTCATCAAGTTTTTCTTTGGACAGCTTGAGATCCGAATGAGAAAGTTGTTGTTCTAAAGTACTGATTAAGTTGTTATTGTCGGCAGAATCTATACCAGCCAATTTTAACCAGGCAAGACCATTAATGTAATCTTCTTCCTGCAGAAAGTGCAAACCAATAAAATGTTGGGCATGTTTATTGCCAAATTCTGCAGCATCCATTAACCGCCACCTGGCATCATTCTTATAGCCATTTTTATTGGCTTCCAAAGCGGTCATAACCAGGTAATCATCCGGATTTATAAAATTACCGTAACGGTCAAATCTTAAACCTATTTCAACGCCATAGGCTTGGCAGAAAATTAATAATAAAATCAAACTTGTTAATAGCTTTTTCATAAATCAGCGCTCCGACTAAACGTTATATTAGGAGCAATTATCCTATGACACTGAATATGAACATAATCTGAAGACGACACTGACCTTTAAATTGGTGTGATGCTTTCTCGGTGATGTGTTTTTATTAATTTCAGATTTCCGTTCTTAATATGGACATTTCTATTCTGTCTAAATTTGCCCAGGCAAATTAGTTTAAGCATAAACCTATGGCACAGGTATCAAAACGAATAGCGTTTGTATTTTAAACCGAAAACCATGGCCTTTTTAAGCCAGCCTTTTGAAATGATAATTAATGCCTGTCCTTAATTGTTCAGAGATTACTGTTCAGGGTTTATCCGAAAAATATGTCAGATTAGATTAACTTGATTGTCCGATTAAAACTGTCGGCGCACCACCGGTTGAAATCCGGTTGGCATCGGCCGCCACGTCCTGCATACCTGAAGAAGACATGGCCGACTTCAGTGCGTCGGCCGAATCAAACGGCATCGAAAACATCAGATAGTAAGGCAGTTTGCCCTGCGGTCCGTGTGCAAACCGGGTCACGGTGTACGGTTTAGCATCATTAGGAAGACCGGTTTTCTTATGGAACAGTTTTATATGGTCCGGGTAATCTGATTCAAATTGATCGACATCTTCGGGCTGAGGGTACAGTACGGTGAGATTCATCATTGTTTTGCTCGATGATAAGTCACATTATTATAGACGTTTTTGGACCGCGTCATAAATAAACTTGTTTACTTGAAGGCCTGTCAATGCCCGGTATTAATTCTTACAGATACCATGATATTGGGTTTAAATCATGTTAATTTGTTATTCATGATAATTAAATAAATTCATTGTATCTACTTTATATAAATCAAAGCATACTTCTGTATCGGTATTGCTTAAAAAAACGGATTGTTCTTTTATTCAGTCCGAAAAAAGGTGTGGAAGCTTCCGGATTAATGTCAATATCAATAACAAATTGAAGGTGAGTTTTTAATTTCAGATGTTCTTTTAATCTGTTAATTGATTCTATCTTGGGTTCAAAAATATCAAGCAACTTTTCAATATACTTTTCTAAGTTAATTGCTTTACCCGCTGTAATTTCGTACTTCCAAGAAGTAGATTTTGGTACAGGATGATTTTTGATCATTAAGGATGTTGGTTTGTTTTCAATTCAGTTGTGATGAGTTCTGTATCGAAAAAGTCTGAGTCAAATGAAAATAACAGATAGTTATTACACTCCTTTCCGCTATATGTCAGTTTTTTGTAGGACATTTTAAAGTTATTATGGACCAGTCACAGTGGTATAGAAACCACTGTGATAGATATTATAAAATATTAAATTTTTTTATCAGCGATATATTCATCCACCAGCTGCTCCATAATGGTTAAGGGAACGGCGCCGTTGGTTAGAATGACGCGGTGGAAGTCGCGGATATCGAAATCATCGCCGAGTTCTTTGTGAGCTCGGTCGCGCAGCATCAGGATATGGCGCATGCCCATTTTATAGGCGGTGGCCTGACCGGGCATGACGAAGTATCGTTCAATTTCAGCGATGACATCGGATTCGGCCATGCCGGTGTTGGTCAGCATATAATCAATGGCTTGTTCGCGGCTCCAGCGTTTGGCGTGGATACCGGTGTCGACCACCAGTCTCACCGCGCGGAACAGTTCGGCTTGTAAACGGCCGATGTTGTCGTAAGGCTTGCCTTCGTACAAGCCCATTTCATAAGCGAGGCGCTCGGCGTATAGAGCCCAGCCTTCTGAATAAGCGGTGAACGGAATAAGACGTCTGAAAAATGGTAAATCTTCTTGTTCCTGTTGAATGGCAATTTGAAAATGGTGACCGGGAATGCCTTCGTGGTAGGCTAAAGTCATCATACCGTATTTTGGTGTGGCTTTGATGTCGTAGAGATTGGCATAAAATATGCCGGGACGTGAACCATCCATGGCCGGTCCTTGGTAGTAAGCGCCCGGTGAGGTTTTTTCTTTAAATTCAGGGATGCGTTGTACTGCCATGTCGGCTTTTGGCAGGTCATAAAATACCGCAGCCAACTCCGGTTGAATGTCATCTAAGATGGTTTCATAATCGGCCAGAATTTGCATACGACCTTCCTGGCTGTCGGAATAGTAAAACTGTTCGCTGTTGGCCAGATTTTCGATGCTGGCTGAAAAGCCCCGGGTGGTGTCCCAGCCTTCCTGATCAAGCACGGCAAGAATTTCGGCCTGAATTCGATCCACCTCACTGAGTCCGTATTGATGAATCTCATCGGCAGAGGTTCGTGTGGTGGTGAATAATTCTAAGGCTGTTTTATAAAAAGCATCACCGTCCGGTAAATCCCAAACACC
>CAZWVE010000196.1:0-3695 GCA_964636925.1 uncultured Marinicella sp. | reverse complement strand
AACGCGAAGCCGAACGCCTGGCTGAATTAAAAAAACAGCAACAGGCTGAACGCAATAAGCTGTTAAAGTCCTACAGCAGTGCCGATCAAATTACCCGCCTTAAACGTGAGCGTATTGAAGCCCTGGAGCGTAATATTGAGCTGGCCGAAGAAAATTTAATTATCCAAAAACGTAATTTGGATGATTTATTAAAACGTGCCGCGGATAAAGAACGCAGTGGTGGTGTGGTGTCGGATGCGTTTACCGCACAAATTGAAAAAAGCCGAGTGCAGATTAAAAACCAACAGCAGTTTATCGTCGATAAAACCCTGGAAATCAAAGAAACCGAGGCCAAATACGACGACGAGCTGGCCAAATATCTATATTATACCGGTCAAACCCCAACCATTGAGCCGGTTAAAAATAACCCGGAAACCGAGCAGTCCAACGCTTCTAAAGACACGCATTAAGCGCGAAACACTGGCAATACAATCCATCGGGTGAAATCTTTTTCACCCGGTTTTCACATCACTCATATAGAATGGAACCCATTATAAAAAAAGGGTTTCTATGCAAAAGACATTTCTTGTCATATTATGTTGCTTTGGGTCATTTGTGCCGAGGCGGGTAGTCGTCAATTAGGCACAGGTGCAGTGATGCAAATTGAAGGTGCCTCAGGCAGTGGTATTGTCCCCTGGGCAACCATCGCCGGTTACGGTGAATCGGATGAAACCGATTTGACCGCAGCGTACACCTTTTTAGACACCGATGATTATGAATTTGAGGCTCACGGGGTTGCTGTGGGTTGGCACAATCGATTGGAGTTCTCGGTGGCCAGACAATCCTTGGATTTGGTCACTTTGGGACCCGCCATTGGTTTGCCGGGTGCCACCTTGCGCCAGGACGTTTGGGGGGCTAAAGTCCGCCTGGCCGGCAACCTGGTGTATACCAAAATCCCACAAATTGCCTTTGGGGTTCACTATAAAAAGAACAAGAACTTCACCATTCCCGGCCTGGTGGGCGCCGTTGATGACAGTGGCGTTGATTATTACCTCAGTGCCAGCAAACTGTTTTTGGCTAAACCGTTTGGTTTTAACGGATTTGCCACCGTGACTTTGCGTTCAACCGAAGCCAATGAAACCGGTTTGTTGGGTTTTGGTGGCGATGTGGGTTCCCGATATCTGAATATCGAAACATCGTTGGGTCTGTTTCTCAACAGTATTAAAAATAAACAGGCAATCAGAAATGTTCTTATAAGTATAGGCTGAAACGGCATCACTTTCGGGTGTTGAAAAATCATCATAATCGCATAATCCTTAGTTCAATACCACAAAAACCGAACAGCCTGTCGGGATTTTCTTTGATATGGGTCTTTAGACACTGTCACTTTGCCCAAGCCTCAAGTAAAATAGTTCTTTTTTTTTTATGGGATAAAGACAGCCATGTCTAAAGAACTTGATAAACTTGATTTGTTTAATGTCAATGCCATGCTTAATGATGAACAACGCATGGTGAAAGAATCCATTGGTCGTTGGGTCGATGAACGCTTTTTGCCGCTGGTGGCAGAGCACTTTGAGGCCCATACCTTTCCCATGGATTTGGTACCGGAAATGGCTGATCTGGGCTTATTTGGCAGCACCATTCAGGGTTATGACTGTGCCGGTTTGGATTACATGTCCTATGGCTTAATTTGTCAGGAACTGGAGCGCGGTGACAGTGGTTTACGCAGCTTTGCTTCAGTACAAAGTTCCTTGTGTATGTATCCCATTGATGCCTTTGGTTCTGAAGAACAAAAACAGCGTTGGTTACCGCCAATGGCGCGTGGTGAAGTTATCGGTTGCTTTGGTCTCACCGAAGCCCATGCGGGATCTGACCCCGCATCCATGAAAACCCGCGCCAAAAAAGACGGTGATGACTGGATTATTAACGGCTCTAAAATGTGGATAACCAATGGTTCAGTGGCGGATATCGCCATTGTCTGGGCGCAAACTGAAGACGGTATTCAAGGCTTTATCCTTGAAAAAGATATGCCCGGGTTTGATACCGAACTCATTACCCGTAAAATGTCTTTACGGGCGTCAGTGACATCGGCCTTGTTTTTTGACGATGTGCGGGTTCCGGACAGTAACCGCTTACCTAAAGTCAAAGGTTTAAAAGGTCCTTTGAGTTGCTTATCCAATGCTCGTTTTGGGATTTCTTTTGGCCCGATTGGTGCTGCGCAAGCCTGTTTACAGGAGGTTCTGGATTACACCGCTGAACGTGTTTTGTTCGATCGGACTTTGGACAGTAACCAAATTATTCAGCAAAAATTAGCCGATATGTCTCGTCGTATCAGTACTGCACAGCTATTGGCTTACCGCTTGGGTCAGTTGAAGGACCGCGATGAGTTACAACCCACTCAAATATCCATGGCGAAATGGAATAATGTTCGTATGGCCTTGGATATTGCCCGAGAATGCCGAGATATGTTGGGTGGTGCCGGTATTACCACCGAACATGTGGCCATTCGACATATGCTTAATCTGGAAAGTGTGATTACCTATGAAGGCACTGAAACCATTCACCAATTGGTGGTGGGTCGTGAATTGACCGGCAAAAACGCATTTTAATCATGCAACAGGCTGCCAGTAAAAAGATTAACCGGGCTGAAGTGGTTAATCAGAACTTCCTTGATTTTGTTACAAATTATCAGCCACAAACGCCTAAAAATGAATTGTCTGTGAACGGTTTAGACGATCACAGTTTATGGGAATTATTTGAGTCACAGGTTCGTTCACGCCAATTGGACTTAATGGCGCGGGTGTTAAAACTGGATAATAAAGTCTTCTATACCATTGGTTCATCAGGACACGAAGGCAATGCCATGCTCGGTCGTTTGTTACGGCATACGGACCCGGCTTTTCTGCATTATCGCAGTGGTGGCTTAATGATGGAGCGTTCACGTCATGTGCCGGGTATTGACCCGGTATGGGATACCTGTTTATCGTTTGCTGCGGCCGCTGACGATCCGGCATCCGGTGGTCGGCATAAAGTCTGGGGCTCTAAACCTCTGTGGGTTTTACCGCAAACCAGCACCATCGCCAGTCATTTACCGAAAGCGGTGGGGTGTGCCTTAGGTGTTGAGTTAACGCAGCGGTTAAAAGCACACATGCCGATTCCTGATGATGCCATTGTGTTGTGCAATTTTGGTGATGCCAGTGCCAACCATTCCACCGCCCAAGGTGCTTTTAACGCCGCGTCCTGGGCCGCTTTTCAGGGACTCAAAACGCCCATCTTATTTGTTTGTGAAGATAACGGCATCGGTATATCGGTGAAAACACCGGAAAACTGGATTGCCGAAAGTTTTAAATTTAGACCCGGCATGCAGTATTTTGCCGCGGATGGTCTGGATATTGAAACCGGTTATTTACAAGTGAAAAGGGCTGTTGATTTTTGCCGCCAGGAACGCAAACCGGTGTTTTTACATCTAAAAACCACCCGCCTGATGGGTCATGCCGGCACTGATTTTGAAGTGGATTACCGTAAATTGACAGATTTACTGGCTGATGAAGCCCGGGATCCGTTATTAAATACGGCCGCCAGTTTAATCAACCACGGCATTAAGAAATCTGGCGAAATCATTGATTTTTATCATAAAGTTTATGATGAATGTATGACAAAAGCAGAGCAAGCCCATGTCCGAAAAAAATTAACCACCCTAAAAGAGGTGTCTGCAC
>CAZWVE010000195.1:0-3696 GCA_964636925.1 uncultured Marinicella sp. | reverse complement strand
CATGGGGCTGCTTTGTATCACTGCACACCACCCGTTTACGCAGCGATAAGCGCTGCGAGTAAGCCAGCATTTGTAATTCTTCGGCCGGGTTAATTTTGACATTACTGTCCGAACCAATGGCCCATCGGCCATTGTGGTTCTTATAATGATCAAGCGGAAAAATACCGTCACCCAGATTGGCTTCTGTTAGAGGACACAATCCGGCAATGGCACCTGATTGGGCCAGGTCTTTGCTTTCTTGATCAGTGAGATGGGTGGCGTGAATCAAGCACCAGCGTTCATTGACCTCGAAGTTATCCAGTAACCAGGCAACGGGTGTTTGACCGTACAGCGCCCTACATTGATCCACTTCGGCGGTTTGTTCGGCAATGTGAATATGCACCGGAGCCTCTTTCGGTAAGGCATCCAATACTCGGCGCATTTGTTCAGGACTGACCGCGCGTAGGGAGTGAAAACAGATACCCAGTCGCTGTTGGGGCTTTATTTGCTTCTCTAAATGCGCATACAATTGCAGGTACTCATCAACAATTAACGCAAAACGTTGCTGTTCTTTGAGTAACGTCTGTTCACCAAAACCGGCATAGCTGTACAGCACCGGTAATAAAGTAATCGGCAAACCGACGTCATCGGCGGCTTGTAAAATGGCTTCGGACTGGGCATGGGTATTGTTTGGGTCGTTTAAATCACGGTGTACATAATGAAATTCACAGACGTTGGCATAGCCACGGTCTTTCATGGTTTGAAATGTGCTTTTTGCCATGTCATAAAAATCAGCCACATCCATGGCATTGGCGAGTTTATACATCAATTCACGCCACGACCAAAAATCATCATCCTCACGCAAACGGTATTCACTGCAACCGGCCATGGCGCGCTGAAACACATGGCTGTGTATATTGGGCATGGCAGGGATAACCACCTGCGCTGTTTGGTCGCCCTGTTGCGCTTCAACATTACTGGCAACCGACTGAATAACGCCCTTATCCACCACCACACGAACATTGTTGGCCCAGCCATCGGGCAATAAAGCCTGCTGAAAAAAATAAGTTGGCATTCTGTATAATGTGATTTTTAATTACCATCATTGTCAAATAGAACCGCCATGAACTCAACGAAAAAATGCGACCTTTTAATAAAACACGCCACCATCGCCACCTGCAGTGACTTACAAGCCGTGGACGAATTATTAGAAGATGCCGCGGTCGCCATCCATGGTGGCGTGATTCAATGGATTGGCAGTTCGGCACAGAGTGATCAGTTCGCCTGCGATAAGGTTTATGAGTTACAAGGGGAATTACTGACGCCGGCGCTGATTGATTGTCACACCCATCTGGTGTTTGGCGGCTCCCGCGCCGGTGAATTTGCCAAGCGGTTAGCAGGTGTTTCTTATGAAGAAATTGCCAAAGCCGGTGGCGGCATTTTATCCACCGTGAAAGCCACCCGTGAAGCCAGCTTTAACGATTTGTTAGATGATGCGGTTCGACGCTTAGTTCATTTAAAATCTCAGGGCGTGATGACGGTGGAAATTAAATCCGGCTACGGCCTGGATGTGGACAATGAAATCAAAATGCTGAAAGTCGCTCGGGCCGCCGGCGAAGCCACCGGTGTCGAGGTGAAAACCACCTTACTGGCTGCCCATGCCTTACCGCCGGAATATAAAGGCAACCGCGCCGGCTACATCGATTTAATCTGTAAGGAACTGATTCCGAAAGTCGCCAAAGAACAACTCGCCGATGCGGTGGATGCGTTTTGTGAAGGCATTGGCTTTACCCCGGATGAAACCCGTCGGGTGTTCGATGCCGCTGCCCGCTCTGGCCTGCCGGTGAAACTCCATGCCGACCAACTCAGTGATTTAGGCGGTGCCGGACTGGTGGCCGAATACAGTGGTTTATCCGCTGATCATGTGGAATACACCTCAAACAAAAGCATTCAGGCCACGGCCGACCATGACACTGTGGCGACTTTATTACCTTACGCTTTTTATGCCTTACAAGAAACCCAGAAACCGCCCATTAAAGCTTTCCGCAAACACGGCGTTGCCATGGCCATCGCCACCGACTGCAATCCAGGCACTGCGCCATCAACGAACATCCTGCAATGCCTGCACATGGCCTGCACCCAATTCGGCCTGACCATTCCCGAAGCCTGGCTCGGCGTCACCCTCAACGCCGCCAAAGCCCTCGGCATCAGTGACCAAAAAGGCAGCCTCGAAGTCGGAAAACAAGCCCAGCTGGTGCACTGGAACGCCACCAAGCCGTCGGATATTGTTTATTGGCAGGGCGAGAATCCGGTTATTGGGGTCTTTGACTAACTGCACAGCGCAAGAATTTATTGTCTTGTTTATGGGGCGTTCTTTAAGGCTTTTCTGCGTTTAGTGTGCCTTGAACATAATCAATCTTCGGCGAACGAAATCCCATGGCCAACCAGGCAAATAAAAGTTTAGCGTAAAAAGTAAGGGTATGAGTTTTGGGGTTGGGCACATCATCAGCTAAAACGATGTCTTCTTTTTTATCTTTGGTCATGGTTCTTAATTCAAGTTTTGGTAAACCATCAGCCGGCCAAAGTACGCCATATAAACTAAGCCAATGGCCTTTTATAAACTCTAGAAATAATGGTGTATTACAGCAGGTTGCAATCACGCGACGTGTTTCCGTGTCTTTTGTTAAACGATGTTCTCGCAGATATTTATGACCTTTTATTAAACGCATTCGGTCTTTTCGGTAAAGCACAAATCGGGTCGCTGCATATTCATCCAGAACTTCTGGCGCACCGGGCAAAGATTGTAAAAATTCCCCAGCTTGCTGACATTCAGTGCAGAGGCATGCGGCACTTAAAATAGGTTGTGCTTGAACCTGTATTGTTACCTGACCACACTGGCAACTTAGCGCTGTGTTATTAGTCATAAATTCACCTTGTTTTACATCGTCTCAATTATATCAATCATAATCTGTCGCTCTATTTAAACAGATTATGCATAGTATTTTATGCATTTTGTGAAGTAAGGCGCAAAATAACACATATTCTAAAAGTGGAAATTTGCTAAAGTAAATTGAATTATATCGATGATGAAAATGATGAATCGAAAATTCATGACTTTTATTCGGCTATTATGTTTACTGGCTGTTATCAATACAAGCTGGGCCCAGCAATGGGATGTCATTCACAAAAGTGATTTCGATCCCTTTAAAAACAACGCCTTTATCTCAGGCCACAGCTTAATGGATAATCCCTATGCGGATTATCTGGAAACGATTAGCACGTCACTGGGCGTGCAGTATCAGTGGAATCAGCAAATCGGTATCGGCTCACCGATTCGGGTGAGAACCAGCGGCAATCAATCACCGCCCAATAACTGGCTTGGTTACCAGACCGGTAAAAATCGTGATACCTTTGATATGGATGTGATTTCAGAACTCACCTCACCGACAACCATCGGCAGTAATGAATTGTATGATGCGCTACTCATTACAGAACGACATGATATTCTCGATGTGATTCGATGGGAATACACCAACAGCCTGTTACACCACTATCACAACCGTTTATTGGCCGGAAATCCTGAAGCTGAAACCTATTTGTATCATTCCTGGCTGGATATTGATCCGAACGATCCACAGGATTGGATGGGTTTTGAGACTTTAATGCTGAATGCCTGGGAATGTGTTGCCGACAAAGTCAATTTGACGCTGCAATCAG
>CAZWVE010000194.1:0-3702 GCA_964636925.1 uncultured Marinicella sp. | reverse complement strand
GAATGCAGATTATGCATCCTCGGCGACTGCAGACCCCATGGATTATGAAGTGCGGGTAGCGCTGGGTGACACGCAATCATCCGACCCCAATAACACTTCACCATTGAGTAATACAGACAGTAACAATCGAATTTTGGAGAGTCAGTTGGCTGTTTCAGTCGTAACTAATCCAGTATCAAGTGACTACGTGCCCGGTGATAGTCAGGTTTACATGGTTACTGTCACAAACAATGGTCCCAGTGATGTCAATGATGTCACGGTAATTGATAATAGTCCGAGTCCCATTAACTCAGTGTCCTGGAATTGTGTAGCCACCGGGAGCAGTCAATGTGATTTGGCCAATGACAATGATTTTATTGATGCCACTGTTGATTTGGTCAGCGGTGGGGTCGCCACTTTTACCGTAACGGTTGGTTATGATTCTGGTGCCACGTTGAATCCATTGGTTTATGAAGTGACAGCTACCAATCCGGCTGGGCATACTCCAACCACTGCTTTTTCAGACGATGTCTCGCTTCAGCCTAATCCATTTTCCGAATTCACAGTTTCTTTAGATGATGGAACCAGCCAATATACACCCGGCACTTCACAAACATATACCTATACATTAACCAATGATGGCCCATCGGATGTCAGTGGCGTGACCGTGACTGATAATGATTTGAGTGAGTTTGGCGCCATTTCATGGAGCTGTGATATTGCCAGTGGTGGGTCAAGTTCATGTGATGATTCAAGCGGAACATCAGCCATTGATACCGGCGTCAGTATTATTGCCGGTGAAAGCATTACTTTTACCATCGATGTTGATTATCTCTCCAGTGCAGTCACCAACCCTTTGGTGTATAGTTTGACAGCCACCAATCCGAATAATTCGGTTACACCTCAGTCTGTGGCATCTGACTCTGATAGCCTCATGCGTCAAGTGGATTTATCCATTACCAAAACCGGTAAAAATGGTTCTTTGGTGCCCAATGAGCCATTTACGTATGTCATCACAGTGGCCAATGCCGGTCCCAGTGATTTGGGCGCGGGTACCATTGCTGGCGGTGAACCTGAACCGGGCGTCTTATTAACTGATGTTTTTGATCAAATGTTGTTAGATCATCCCACAGAATGCCCTGATTTAAACCCAAATAATGATCCCAATTTACCTGATACCGACGATCAACCTTGTTGGGAATGGTGTGTATCAGATGGTGGGGTCCCCAATAGTTCTATCAGCCCGGATAACTGTCCCGAGCAAACCAATGTTGTGACAGGCGCAGGCCAACAACTCAGTCAAAATATTCGTTTATCAGCGGGCAGTCAGTCACAAGTCTATATTCATACCAGAGTTGGTTATTCAGACGATGGTTATGAAGAATGTGACAGTAACATTCCTGGCAATGATGAAATTTGTAACAGTGCCCAGATAGAACTACAAGATAACAACACAACGGCCACCGGTGGCAATATAAAAACTGATGAGACCAGTAATGAAATTATTATTGGTACAGATATTGTTGTTACCAAAACAGATAACTTGTTGTCAGCCACACCGGGTAGTGAGATTACCTATGAAATTGAAGTGTCCAATGAAGGTTTTATTGCGGCTCAGGCTGTGTCTGTAAACGATGTATTAGACCTATTTTCTCAACAAACCCCGGCCGGCTTTGAATCAGGTTCAATCAGTTGGTACTGTGAAGCCAATACCCCGGGTGCTTGTTGTACCGCAGGCACTTCAGCTTGTGGCTTAAACGGGCCCACCAATACAGTGTTTAACGATGTGTTGCAGGCCTCAATCGATCTGGCTTCCCAGGCCTCTGTCACATTTACCGTGAATGCCACCATTGATAGTGAAGCCTCTGGGACTTTAAGAAATACCGCTTCGGCCAGTTTATCTGGTGGTGTTACCGATTCTGATCCATCGAATAACAGCGATGAAGATACCACGGATTTAGCCGGTGAATCAGATGTGTCTGTCAGTAAAGAAATTGTCAATCCAACCGTTAACAGCTCTGATCCTGATGTGGTCGATTTAACCTATGAAATCAGGGTCACCAATCTTGGTCCATCACGTGATACCTCTATCAATGTGGTTGATAGTCTTAATAGTTCAAAATTAGACTTAAGCACGGCTTCATGGACCTGTGAAGTGACCGGAACAGGGTCATGTAGCCAACAGGGCCCGGTAACCGGACAAGGTATAAACAGTTACGTTGACTTGGCTGTTGGTGCGGAAGCTTTATTTGTGGTGAAGGTCAGCACCCAATCAGACTCTAACGGTCAGGTCTATAACAGTGTCAATGTCATATCGTCAGGTATTGACAACAACAGTTTAAATAATCAGGCTGATGCCGAGTATTCGCTGAGTGGTAATGCCGAAATTATTATTGAAAATGATGACTTTAGAAGCACAGCGGTTCCCGGTGATGCCATTGCTTACACCATGCGTATTAATAACCAGGGACCGGATGATTTGTTTGGCGCAACAGTTGAAAATGTGTTTCCACCAGAGTTACAGGATATCAATTGGACATGTGATGCGGTTTCACCGATTCCCGGGGATTTAACCTGGTTTAAATCTTCTGATAAAACCCTACCCGGATCTGCCATGAAAGTAAGCTCGGATGGTCGCCATATTTACGTGGGTAGTCCGGATACAGATGGTGCAGGTGTTATTGAAGGTAGTTTGCAGGTATATCAACGCAGTACTTTACTCGATAGTCAGTTCGGTCAAATTCTGAATATTCAATCAATTATTCAAGGTCAGTCAGTTATTGACGGTTTACAACAACCGCTTCAAGTTCTCATGGGCCCGAATGACCGGTTTGTCTATGTTTTATCGATGGATAATTCAGGGGCAAATCCGGTGGGTATCGTGTCAATCTTTTCTCGCGTCAATAATTCCGCAGCGTCTGACTTTGGAACCCTGACCGACCAGGGCGTCATCACGGATCAAATGCCGGAAGTGCCGCAAATGATGCAAATAAGCTCGGATGGTGAACACTTTTATTTAAGTGGCGATGATGTCATACAAGTGTATGACCGTGATACCAATAGCGGTGGTTTGACCAGTATAGGTTTTACCACCCATGTAGGGGCCGGTGTCATGAGCATGAGTGATGATGGATCTGCACTTTATGTGGCTGATATCAATGGTGCTGATATGACCGCTTATGCCCGCGATGATGACAATCAGTCTGCGACATTTGGTGAATTAGATAGTGTCGCAATTTCAAATATTTCTTTGACAGGGTTGACTGATATATTTGATATTGCCCAAAGCATCGATGGCAGACATCTCTATTTGGCAGCAGCCGGCAACAAACAAGCACTGGTTATTGAACGAAACACGGAAGATAACACCATCAGTTTAGCTTATGAATATGACTCAACTGACTTAAACTTTTTAGGCGTGGAGACTTTGGTGGGAGTGGAAGCTGTTTCGGTGAGTGCTGATGGAGAACATGTGATTTTTTCTAACCATGTCGATTCTGCCATGTATGTTTTGTCGAGAAACACCCAGGGTTTATTAAGCCGTGATCAGCGCATGACAAAAACTGGTTTAGAAGGTCTCACGGATGCGATCTTTACACCGGATGGAAAACACGTCTTCACCACGGCACGAGGTGGCAGTCCAAAAACCCTTGTTGTTTTTGAGCGCCGGCAACCCGATCCCTTATTTTCATTCATGGACTCAGAACGACAAGGTGATTTTAT
>CAZWVE010000193.1:0-3706 GCA_964636925.1 uncultured Marinicella sp. | reverse complement strand
TTTTGGGTTTGTTAAAGTAGGCGATGTGGTAAACAGCTTCGCCTTCTTGCACCAGTGGGATGTTTTGTTTGCCGATGATAATACCGTCGGCATTGCTCAAGACCTTTGATGAGACATCGCCTAAGGGTTTTTTGATTTCCGCCAGGACATCGTTTTCTGAGACGCGATCGCCCAGTTCTTTTTTATGAATGACAAAGCCGCTGTCAGAAGCCCGCACCCAGCCGCTGTTTCTGGCGACAAAAGGTTCAAAGGGTGGTTTTTTTGATTTCAGTTTAGGCAGCATCTCTAAATGGCGCAAAACATTAATGATGCCTTTGACGCCGACCTTAATGGATAACTCGTCAAACCGCAGCGCCTGGCCTGCTTCATAAAGTAACATAGGAATGCCGTGTTCATCAGCACATTGCCGTAAAGATCCGTCTCTCAGGTTTGAGTTAATCAATACCGGAACCGCAAAGGCTTTGGCCATTTCTAAGGTGACCGGATCATCTAAATTGGCTCTGATTTGCGGCAGGTTACTGCGATGAATGGCGCCGGTATGTAAGTCAATACCAAAATCACATTTGGTGACCACTTCTTGCATAAATAAATAAGCAATACGCCCGGCCAAGGAGCCTTTGGCCGATCCCGGAAAACAGCGGTTTAAATCGCGCCGATCAGGTAAGTAACGGCTTTGGTTCAACACCCCAAAACCATTGACAATTGGAACTGCGATTAAGGTGCCGCGTAAGGAATTGATGGAGCGACTGTTAATTAACCGACTGATGATTTCGATGCCGTTAAGCTCATCACCGTGAATGGCACCACTGACAAATATGGTTGGTCCGGGTTTTTTACCGCGTTTCACATAAATTGGAATCGACATATTGGTGTCGGTGTATAAGCGCACAGTGGGTAGTTCAATCTTTTTGGTTTCTCCCGGCATAATGCGGTGACTGCCAATCACCAGCTCATCTTTTGATTTGTCATTTTGATTCATAGATTTAAATTAACCTTGGGTGTAAGAAAACCGATTACAATTTTATGCAATACTGATTATAGGATTAATAAGTTAAAAGGGTAAGGTTAATTATGCAAAGAAATTTAATCAAATAAGTACTGTAGGATGGGCTCTGCCCATCAACAGCTATGTCCTAAATTTTAGCATTTATACAGCTTAGCATGGCATCTGTTTTCAGTCAGAATTGTGATGGGCGGAGCCCACCCTACTGTTTTTATGTTGGTTTGTGTACTGTTAATCGGGTGTAAAATGTGAGCCATTTGGCACTTTAAGAAATCACATGCAGCATTCGGAATGCTTTGAATATAGGTCAATTAGGAAATATGTTAGGCTATCCAAAATTAAATACAAACAAGGATAACCAATGCAAAAACCGAATCAAATTAAGCAAAAACCTCGAAACGTCATTAAATTGGTTTTAATCACATCCATCGCTTTATTATTAAGTAGTTGTGGTAAACCAAGCTTCGAAGAGTTTTACCTCGCTGAAATGGCCGAGATTGGTAATGATGTCACCGGAGTGAAAGTCATCGATCGAATCGAGGTCGATAATTATGGTGTCGCTTTAACGGCTAAGATTATAGACGGGGAAGGTCTTAAGTATGCCAGCATGAAGCCTTACGAAATAACAACAGATGGCTGGGATCTTAAACCCGGTTCAGGCTGCGGCAGTGCCTATGCCCGACTAGGCTCAGGAAATAATAATGCCTATTGTGGGAAAGTTGACCCGCGTTACGAAGATGTGACAGATGTTTTACTCAATGATGAAAAAGTAAAAATCATTGAACTTCATGATCAAAAATACTGGTACACAGTGTCCCCAAAAGACACGGCCACGATAAGCTATATTAATAAAGATGGAACAACACTGAAAACTTACTCAGCAGATTAATGGTTTTGGGTTGCATTAAGTGATATAAATTTCGAAGCACTTAAAATGGTTGCATTCTTTCTCATCCCATAAATCAGATGACTGATTTATGGGATGGTTATGGCGTTCTCGTTTCTGAAATTTAATAACCAGTGGTAAATATCATGGCCGACATTTAAATAATAGGTTGGTGTCCAAGAATCATGGCCGACACCCGGGTAAATGATCATACTAACGTCTGCCAAGGGTGATGGACAGGCGAGTATTTTATTAATTGGGATTGTGGTTCCAGTTACGTCTACGGTACCGTCATTGTCACCATGGAAAGCCCAAATCGGTGTATTACCTAAATCACAGCCGGCATTGTTGTAGGGGCTTTTACCGTTACCGGCAATCGGTACCATCGCGGCGATTTGCGTGTTGCTGTGTTTGCCCAGATAACTCCATGCACCAATCGCGCCACAACTAATTCCGGTTAAATAGACCCGGGTTGGGTTGATGTTATCGTTAATCAGGGCATAATTGATAAAATCTCTAATCTGATTGCTTGAAGTGCAACCATTGGACGATCGTTGTGGCGAAAGCACCACAAGTGGTAAATCCTCATGCCAAGAATCATTGTTGATTAATTTGGGTGAACCATGGGCTAAGACGCGGTTAAGTTGGTTGTCGCCATTGCCGTTTTCACCTAAGCCATGAATAAATAAAAGCAGTGGATATTCTTGACCCGGAGTTTCGTAACCGGGTGGCAAGTACTCATAATAGCCTTGTGCGGCATCAGTTGATCCTATTGGTTTAGTTGTATGGCGACTTGAAGGCTGGCCATTGCCCGTAGCAATCGTCGATAAATCAGATTTTTCAAAATCATTGACAAAAATGGCTTGATTAATTGTGGGCTGGAACAGTCAGCATAAAATCATTGTCATAAAAATTATGTTTTTAATCATTTATTAACTATTTTCCTGAGTATAAAGAAATTGTAATTGGCTATGCCTTAAGTTTCGGGAACTGGTTAGCATAAAAAACAAATAGATTGAAATTGAAAAATATTGTGAGAAAGATATGCCAAAGAACACTTTAGAAATCTAAAATCACTATCTAGTCCGTAAATGAGTCAAATTGATGGTATTTTTGATAATTGACCCTATGTCTGATTATCCAACTAGCATACTATCTATTAGCATAATAATGCATTGATATGAAAATCCACCATTTAAGCGGCTATATTCAGTCCATTTACCTCGTTGAGTATCCAGAAGGCATATTGCTCCTTGATGGCTGCTGTCGGGCTGATGTGTCAAAGATCAGTGAATTTATAAAACAAGAACTGCAACGCCCCTTGTCTGATTTGAAAACCCTGGTGGTAACCCATATGCACCCGGATCATGCCGGTGCTGCGCATAAATTGCGTCAATTAACAGGTTGTGTGATTGTTTCTGCTGATAAACCCCAACAGTGGTACCGTGGGCTTAATGGACTGTTGATGCATTGGATTGATATGGTGTTGACTGTATTTGTGGCAAGGAAACTTAAAAAGCCCTGGCAGAACGTCCTCTACAGTCGAAAACTAAAACCTGATGTGAAAGCCATAGATGGCGATCAGGTGCCGCATTTCCCCGACTGGATATTACTGGAAACCCCGGGTCATACGGATCGGGATTTATCGGTGCTTCACCCTCAGGAAAATTGGATTTATGTGGCCGATTTAATTATTAAACTTAAGCGCGGATTTATCGCACCTTTTCCGGTGTTTCATCCCAACCAATACCGCCAATCCTTACGCAAAATTAAACAGCTTGCACCGGCAAAAATTATGTTGGCACATGGCGGTATGT
>CAZWVE010000192.1:0-3712 GCA_964636925.1 uncultured Marinicella sp. | reverse complement strand
GCTTACGCCGGAATTTGGCATGAACTGGGGGAAAACACCGGTTCACCGCTGATGCACATCAGTCAATTACAACATCAGGCGCTACAACAAAGTCTGGACAATGAGTTCATCGTTGAGTTGGCCATGCGCTATGGTGAGCCCAGTATCGAGTCGGGACTGGATAGTTTACAAAGACAGGGCGCACAATCTGTCATTATATTACCACTCTATCCACAATATTCAGCCTCAACATCAGCCTCCATTTACGATGCGGTGAGCGAAGTTTACCAACAGCGACGCTGGTTACCGGATATTCGCTTCATTAGTCATTACCATGATCACGACTTGTATATTGAAGCCTTGGCTGAACGCGTACGCGCACATCAAGTACAACATGGCAAACAGTTTTTACTGATGTCATTCCATGGTATTCCGCAGCGTTATTTACATAAGGGTGATCCTTATCATTGTGAATGCCATAAGACCGGTCGCTTATTGGCAGAGCGTCTGGGATTACAAAAAGAAGACTATTTGGTCAGTTTTCAATCGATTTTTGGTCGCGAACCCTGGTTACAGCCTTACACCGATGATACCCTGAAAAACTTACCTGGACGCGGTATTAAAGACGTTCAGGTGATTTGTCCCGGCTTTGCCGCAGATTGTTTAGAGACTTTAGAAGAAATCGCCGTGGAAAATCGTGATTACTTTCTCGCTGCCGGCGGTGCACACTTCAGTTATATCCCTGCTTTAAACGACAGCCACAATCATATCCGATTATTAACGAGCTTGATTAAGCAACACAGTCAGGGACTGACCGTGTCTGAATCGAGCTTTAATGAAAAAACGGCAAAGCGCTACCAACAGCACCCGTTTAACCGTAGAGATTAAGCTCATGTTTAGAAGATCTGTGTCGTTTTTTATCCTGGTGGCTTTATTTTGGGTGTTGTTGTGGGTGTATATCCCCGACGCCACACCCGACCGGCTTAGTTTCACAGATTTCTTACGCGGTTTACTTCTGCTGTTTTCTTTCTGTGCGTTTGGCTTTGCCTTACTGATGTTATTGATCCGGTTTTTTGGCGTGGATATCATCAGCGTTTGGATTCCACATGCCGCAACGGCCTGGTGGTTGGGTCAGCATGCCTATCGCTTTAGTCAGCCCAAAATCACACTTCGCATCAGTTATATCGGTCAACACAACACAATAGATATTATTATCAATAATGGTGACAAAAAATTGACCACCCAACTGATGCCGCAAAGCACTAAAGATATTGACATCGGTGTGCTGACAGCGGATCCCGAAATGACTATCAGACACCCTGACAAAAAGACCCAAAAGCATATTCTGAATATCAAGCATCTGGTGAAACGTTTGGGTAAAAACATGACTTTTGAAGTCAACATTGATGACAGTGGCTTGAGTTACAACCGCGTATAGAACAATACGTTATTTTTTGGCCACAACTTTTTGAATAGACGGCAAACTCAGGGCCTGCTCAATAAAGTCCCGATTAATGCGCACGCTATATTGTTCGCCGATTTCTAAATTTATCTGTTGCTCCTGATTACGGTAATGGACATAGAGTCTGGTTCTACCTGGACTAAACTGTTCACATAAATGAGCAATATCATCAATCAGTTGAGCGCTGTTTTGACAAGACACCAAACAAATATGATTACAATACATGGCCAAAGCCTGATCTAACGTTAAAAGCTCATTGACCGACACCACGAAAATCTCATTGTCCTGCTCACCATTGCGTCCTTTAAAGGTTTTTAAGCCGGCTTCTCCGCTGACCATGACAATTTCATGCGGTGACAAATATTCTTCATATTCGGCATATAATTGTGGCGACAAACTGAAGTCAAAATCACCCGTGTGATCATTGAGCATTAATTTCATTTTCTGTTTAAACCCGGGTCTGACACCGGTAACCCTACCCAAAACCTTAAAATCCCGTGGTTGCTCGCTGGTTATTTTCATCTGATGAAAATGTCCCAAATCAAAACTTAAGACATGGGCTAAACAATCGCGTATTTGATCCATGGGATGGGCGCTTAAGTAAAAACCCAAAACGGTTTTCTCAGCCAATAAACGCTCTAAAGTGTTCTCCTTTTGTGCTGCAGGCAGCTTAATCTCAGCATAGCTTTGATTCTCATGACTATCACCAAATAAGTCAAACTGTCCGGCTTGTTTGTCTTTGTTTCGCTGTTCAGATGCTTTCAAGACCTGTTCCATACCGCTCAAAAGTTGGCTGCGATTTTCATGCAATGGATCAAAAGCACCGGCTTTTATGAGGGCTTCCAAGCTACGCTTATTCACTTTATTTAAACTAACTCGTCCACATAAATCACTGAATGATTTAAAATCACCATCTTGTTCTCGGGCAGAGACAATATCATCAATGGCGCCTTCTCCAACACCTTTAATGGCACCCAAGCCATATTGTATGGCGCCATTAATGGCTTTAAAACGATAAAATGACCGGTTCACATCAGGCTGATTAATGGTTATCCCCATGGCGCGAATATCATAAAGCTGTTTCGCCACTTTGTCGGTATTATTTAAATCAGCGGATAATACTGCCGCCATAAAGTGCACCGGAAAATGTGCTTTCAAATAGGCCGTCTGATAAGCCACCAATGCATAAGCGGCGGAATGAGATTTATTAAAACCATAACCCGCAAAAGTCTCAATCTGAGAGAAAATATGGGCCGCCAGTGCTTCATCCACACCCCGCTGCACGGCGCCGTCGATAAATACTTGTTTTTGTTGCTCCATGACCTCAACGATTTTCTTACCCATGGCTTTTCGCAGAATATCCGCGCCACCGAGCGTAAATCCGGCCAGTACCTGAGCAATCTGCATAACCTGCTCTTGATATAAAATCACCCCATAGGTAGGCTCCAGGATTTCGGTGAGATCTTCGTGCATGTAATTGGGTTTTTCTAATCCATGTTTACACTTCACAAACGTATCTACCATGCCCGAATCCAGGGGACCGGGACGATACAAGGCCACCAGGGCAATAATGTCCTCAAAACTATCCGGCCGTAAACGGCCAATTAAGGACTGCATTCCCGGCGATTCCAGCTGAAACACAGCCGTGGTGTGACCACTGCGCATGAGCTGAAATGTTTTGGCATCGTCTAAAGGCAGCTTTTCCATGTCCAGTTGTACACCGGTGTCAGCGGCAATGGCTTGCACGGCCCAGTCAATGATGGTTAGTGTCCGCAATCCTAAAAAGTCAAACTTCACCAGGCCGATACTTTCGACATCGTCTTTGTCAAACTGACTGACGACACTTTGGGATTGCTGCTCGATGTAAATCGGACAAAAGTCACTGATGGCACTGGGCGCAATCACCACCCCGCCGGCATGTTTACCAACGTTTCGCTTCAAGCCTTCCAGTTTATACGACAAATCAATGATTTCTTTGGCCTCATCATCATCGTCATATAAAGCCGCCAAATCCGGTGCAGCGGTCATCGCTTTTGTCAGCGTCATGCCTAAGTCATTCGGTATTAATTTAGCTATACCGTCGGTTACCGGATACGGATAACCCAACACCCGACCGGCATCCCGCACCACGGCTTTGGCATTCATGGCACCAAAGGTAATGATTTGGCTAACCTTTTCATGGCCATATTTATCCGCCACATAAGCAATCACTTCATCCCGCCGATCCATGCAAAAATCAACATCAAAGTCAGGCATGGAAATACGCTCGGG
>CAZWVE010000191.1:0-3750 GCA_964636925.1 uncultured Marinicella sp. | reverse complement strand
TGGATTTTCAGGTGTGGTGTGAACGTTTTGGACACCACTTAGCCGGTCCCATTGAACAATCGAACCGACAATTATTTGTGGTGACAAAAGGATTACCGGTTAAAACCTAAGTACGGCTTGAATACGATTGTGGACTTCTTCAATGCTGCCGGTACCATGAATTTCTGACACAATATCCTGCTTACGATAAAAATCAGCCACCGGTTCGGTTTGCTCGCGGTACACTTCTAAGCGATTTCTGACCACTTCTTCGGTGTCATCGGTCCGGCCTTCCTCTTGCGCACGTTTCGCAATTCTTGCCACCACTTCGTCGGGGTTAACTTGAATTAATAAGGCATGATCCAACTGAATGTCCAGTTCTGACAACAACTCTTCCAGCATTTCGGCCTGCCGCACATTGCGTGGAAAACCATCCAGCACAAATCCTTTAGCGGCATCAGGCTGATTAAGTCGGTCTTTAAGCATGCCCAGGACAATCTCATCAGATACCAACTCACCGGCGTCCATGACTTTTTTGGCTGCCAAGCCCAATTCGGTCTGATCGGCTATCGCTCCTCGCAATAAATCACCGGTTGATATATGTGGAATTTGACGTTCTTTCACAATCAGTTTAGCTTGGGTTCCTTTGCCACTGCCGGGCGCGCCGAGTAAAACTATTCTCATAAAAAGCTCTCTTGTTTTGTCGTTATGGTTGCCATTATAAAGGTATCTTGCAGTCAGCGGTGCAAGTGACTTCATTTTCAGTTAAAATCTTTGCCTGAAGAAATCACGTCTTGTAATGGGCTGAGGTGTTGTTTAGAAAGGCGCTAACAGTACACCGCAAAGCTAATATAGTCAATATGTGAGCCAAAAAAAATAATATTCAGGAATATATCATGTCTAAGAAAAATGCCCTTTATTGTCAGTCAGGCGGGGTCACAGCCGTCATTAATGCCACCGCTTGTGGCGTGATTCAAACCGCCCGTTCTTTACCCGAGGTGGGTACCGTATTCGGCGCCAAAAACGGCATTATCGGTGCTCTGCGTGAAGAACTCATCGACACCGCGCAACACACGGATGACGAGATCGCCACTTTAATGCACACCCCCGGCGGCGCCTTTGGTTCGTGTCGTTTTAAACTGAAAGACCCTGAGGCGCAAAAACGCGAATATGACCGTTTAGTGGATGTCTTTAAAGCCCATAATATTGGTTATTTTCTGTATAACGGCGGCGGCGATTCCTCCGACACTGCCCATAAAGTCTCTCAAATGGCCCATGCCAGAGGCTTGGACGTAATGTGTATTGGCGTACCCAAAACCATTGACAATGATTTACCGGTGACTGATACCTGCCCCGGTTTTGGTACCACCGCCAAATACATCGCCACCTCCATGATGGAAGCCAGTCTCGATGTTGAATCGATGTCAGAAAGCTCCACCAAAGTGTTTATTTTAGAAGTCATGGGCCGCCATGCCGGCTGGATTGCCGCCGCCGGAGGCCTGGCCGGAAAAAACCACGATGAACCGCCGCAAATTATCTTGTTTCCGGAAATCCCATTCGACAAAGCCGCATTTTTAGAGCGCGTCAAATGGTCAGTCGATAACCATGGTTATTGTTCGATTGTGGTGTCCGAAGGCGTGCAAGATAAAGACGGTCAATTTCTGGCCGATGCCGGCACCACCGATGCCTTTGGCCATGCCCAACTGGGCGGTGTCGCCACCGTGATTGCGCAAATGGTGCGCGATGAACTGGGCTTTAAGTACCATTACGCCATCAGCGATTACTTACAACGCTCAGCCCGGCATCTGGCCTCAAAAACCGATTTGGAACAAGCCTATGCGGTTGGTAAACGCGCCATGGAATTGGCCGTCGAGGGTCGCAACGCGGTGATGCCGGTCATCAGACGCTTAACGGAAAATCCCTATACCTGGGATATCACCACCGCAGAATTAAAAGATTTGGCCAATGTTGAAAAAATGCTGCCGCGAGAATTCATCACCGAGGATGGTTTTGGTATAACCGAGGCCTGTCGCAGCTACTTACAGCCGCTGATTCAAGGCGAAGCCTTTCCACCCTTTAATGAAGACGGCCTGCCGCATTATGTGCGACTCAGTAAGAAGTTGACGCCCCAAAAATTACCGGCTTTTGATATCTGATGCCGGCATCAACTCACATTGCGGTTGTTGGTTTAGGTTATGTCGGCTTGCCTTTGGCTTTGGCCCTGGCTGAGCATTTCCCCACCATGGGTTATGACTTGAATGCAAGTCGCATTAAAGCACTTAAACAACACCACGACCACACCCTGGAAGTTAGCAAGCAACAACTACAAAGCAGCCATTTACAATTAACCGACAACAGCCATGATTTGGCCGATGCCAATGTATTTATTATTACAGTCCCAACACCCGTGGACAGTAACCACACCCCTGATTTAACACCGCTGCTGGCGGCCAGTAAAACCATTGGCGGCCTGTTAAAAAAAGGTGATGTGGTGATTTATGAATCCACCGTTTATCCCGGCGCCACCGAAGGTATTTGTGCCGACACCTTACAAAACGCCAGTGGATTACGCTTAAATAAAGATTTTTTCCTGGGCTATTCCCCGGAACGCATTAACCCCGGCGACAAGGTCAACACCTTGCAAACCATCGTTAAAGTGGTGGCCGGCTCCACCCCGGAAACTGCCGAACATATTAACCAAATATACCAAAAGATTATCCCGGCCGGTACCCACCTGGCACCGACCATCCAAGTCGCCGAAGCCGCCAAAGCCATTGAAAACACCCAGCGCGACATCAACATCGCTTTTATGAATGAACTGTCAATGATGTTTTATGAAATGAACATTGATGTTCTGGATGTCATCGCTGCCGCCAGCACCAAATGGAATTTCCTGCCCTTTAAACCGGGCTTGGTCGGTGGTCATTGTATCGGCGTCGATCCCTATTACCTGATTCATCAATCACAAAAACGGGGCTATTTTCCGCAGTTAATTACCACCGCGCGACGTCTCAATGAAAACATGAGCGGCTATGTGTCCGAGCGCATTTTAAAACTCATGGCACTGCACTCAAAGCACATCGTTAAATCGCGGATTTTAATTTTGGGCGTCACCTTTAAAGAAAACTGCCCGGACTTACGCAATACCCGCGTGGTGGAAATTAAAGCCCAATTGGAACGTTACCATGCCCACGTGGATGTCTGCGATCCCTGGGCCGATGAAGATGATTTAAAGCAGGAATATGGCATTGCACTGACCCAAAAGCCCAAAGCCGGCAGCTATGATTTGGTGATGGTGGCCGTGGCCCATGATTGTTTTAGAGAAGACAAGCACAAACCGCGACAATACTGTGTGCACGATGGTCTGGTATTTGATCTCAAAGGCTTATTTCCCAAAAATGAGGTTGACGCCCGCCTGTAAGGCCATGGACAAGGTACGAAAAATCATCCACATCGATATGGACTGCTTCTATGCCGCCATTGAAGTCCGTGATTTTCCGGAATTGGCCGGCAAAGCCCTGGCTGTCGGCGGGCAGCCGCATAAAAGAGGCGTGGTCGCCACCTGTTCCTATGAAGCCCGAGAATACGGCATCCATTCAGCCATGCCCATGGCCAAAGCCCTGAAACTCTGCCCCGATTTAATTATTCAGCCGGTGCGCTCAGACGTCTATCGCCGGGTCTCAGGTGAAATATTTGACATATTCAAAAACTACACGGACATTATTCAGCCCTTATCCCTCGATGAAGCCTTTTTAGATGTCACCGACTCAG
>CAZWVE010000190.1:0-3757 GCA_964636925.1 uncultured Marinicella sp. | reverse complement strand
ATCCCAATCGAGGTTGGGCAATAATGCTTTTAGTTCGGCGAAGGTTAATTTGTTATAGGTTTTATCGCGATCACGGTTTTCAATGCGGGTCCAATGGCCCCGGGCTAAAAATTCTTCCATTTGATAGACATTGGCGGCGATGTCGATACTGTCTTCAAATTCGGCCAAATCAAAGAGTTTGGTCATGAATTTTTGATATTTATCACGAATATGTTGAGATTGTTCACCTTCTTTAAAGTAATAATCCCGATCCGGCAGACCCAAACCGCTTTGACTCATGTAGACGATATAGGTGTCTGATTGTTTTTGATCGATATAAACATACATACGTATAGGCGCATGGCTGTAAATATCGGCATAGGCCATATAAGCGCTTAAATCGCTGTTCGAATCGATGGCATTAATACGCGCCATTTCCTCTGCCAAAGGCTGCATACCGAGCTTCTGTAATCGTTCGGTGTCCATCCAGGTGGCATAAATGTCTGCGATTTTTTGTTCGGTACTGCCCAGTGGGTTGTCTTGTCCGGAGACCGCTAAAATAATCTCTTTAACATGTTGACGACTTTCATCACCCAGTTTGGTAAAAGAGCCGTAATTAGATTTATCAGCCGGAATGTCAAAGGTCTTTAGCCAGTGGCCGTTAACATGGCGATAAAAATCATCTTGTGGACGAACTGACTTGTCCATGTGATCCATGGTAATACCGGAGGTCACAGCGGAATCATCAGACGATACTTGAGATTGGATGGGTTGCTTGGTTTGACAAGCCAATAAAGGCATGCACAGGGCTGCCGTAAACAGTAACTTTTTCATGGTTTATTGATCAGGTATTATAAAACTGTCTTATGGTAACGTTTTTTTACTGCGGAGTGTATAGGCCTATGGTCATGAAAGTGGATTAACACGAATCAATTCTAATCGCTGACAGCGACATCAATGACGGCCCGACAGACTGTTTCTATGCGTTTTTGTTGTTGTTGCATAAAGTCAGCATCACCTTTGGGTTGTTGCAACCACTGATGTAACCAGTTTAGGGCTTTTTCGTGAACCTGTTTGTGGCTGTCTTCACCGGCCATGCGGTCAGCCAGAACATTAACCTGATAGGCCATGCGATCGTCCAGGTAGTCACGGGGTGTATCTAAACCGGTTAAGTATTCACCGGCAATCAACAATGTTAACAACTTGTCGGTATCGGTGTTTTGTCGTGTACGGTCAGTAAACACAGTTTGCGCATGTGTGGGCTTTTCCGACAAAGTCTGATGCAACTCATGAGCCGAAAGTTCACCTTGTTCATGACGACTGTAGAGCGCATCGATGGCTTGCCATTGCTGTATGTCTTTATGGATTTGTGCAGCGGTCAACTGTTGCCGTTTTTGTGCAATATCCTGCACTAATTTTTGCCGGTCGTTGTGCGGGACTTTCGCGTCTCGTGCCAGTTGTTGCCAGTCACTGTTAAATTGGCTGTGCAACTGATCAAGGGATTCAATATCCCGGCATATATTGAGTTGGGCGCGGGTACTTTTTAAGAGGGCTAAGTATTTTTTCTTATGGGCTTCAATTTCTGCCTGTTGCGCTTTTTGTTGCTGTTGCCGCCGGTTAAAGACACGATCGTTAGCGCGCCGGAATTTTTTCCACAACTGACGTTCTGTTTTGGGGCTGACATAGCCTGCTTTGGACCATTGTTTTTGTAATTCTTTGGCACTGTCGATAGCGACCGATAAATCCTCAACTTCGTCCAATGCCTGGGCTTGTTCAATGAGCTGACGTTTGTTGTTCTCTGCTTTGTCATAACCTTCGGCTAAATGGACATTGATACGATTCATTTCATGACGCAGGGCTTTGGCACTTTGGCCACGGTCTTTGGGCGATAACTTATCAAGGTTTTTTAAATAATTAACCGCAGTTTTAACCAGTTGACTAAGTTCCGGCGGTGACGCTGTTTCCAAATCAGCATTGTGCATGGATTTTATATGCTGATTAATGTTGTTTAGGTGTTGTGTTTGTTGTTCACTGCGTTTTTCAAAAAATGGTTGCGCCCGTTCAAACAGTGCCTGGGAGACAGTACGGAAGGCCTGCCATTGTTTTTGATTACGGGGCGAGTAACGATCGCCGGGTAGTTTTTCCATGTCTTCTAAATCGGACCATTGCTGGTTGGCCTGCTGTAATTTTTGTAAAACGGCATCCGGATGCATATCAGATGCAACCAGTTGATGCAGTTCTTCAATCATTTGTTGGCGTACTTTATCGTGACTCCACTGTTGCCATTGTCTGAGTTCTTTGAGTTGTTGCCACAATTGATCGATGGCAAACTTGTGTTTTTTTAGGTTTGGATGATTAAACCCGGCTTCTTTTTGACATTTGTTTAATTCATTGATAAGACTTTTGGCTTCAGTTAGCTGGCCGTCTTTTATTTTTTCGGCGATGGGTTCAATTAAGGCAATGGCTTGTTGCGCCGCTTGTTGGCGTCTTTCAGCCGTGGCGGTGATTTTATCGGCTAAGCGCCTGATGCCGTCATTGAATTTTTCCTGCAATACCAGCATGTCAGTTGTGTCTGACGCTTTTTTCGTGGCCTGTTGCCATTGTTGTTTAAATTGCTTTAATTTATTGGGTGATACGGTGGTTTGCTGTAATTGTCGGTCCAGTGCAGTCAGGATAGTGTGACACTCTGCCGGGGCCTGGGCGGCTTGTTGCGCCGCATGCAAGCGATCTTCAAGATTGCTGAGCATCTGTTGCCAATGTTGCTGCTGGGCTTCTGGCAATAAATCCACCTGTGCTGCCCGGTATTGATCCACCGCTTGCTGTAATTGGCTCAATGACATGGCATCCGCTTGTTTTAGCTGATCACCCAGCTGCTCCACTAAATGCTGTTGGCGCTGATGTTTTTGCTGTTGTAAAAAAGCCTCACGATAATCACTGTCCAATGTCATTTTTGCGGTATTGAGTGCGCCTTGATATCGTGTCATCAACTTATCGGGAAGTTTATCCTGGGGCAATTGATGCCATTGTTGTTCAATGTGCTTGATATCGAGGTTTTGGTTTTTCAACACCACTTGTTCCAATTGTTGGCACAAATCTTGCGCCGTTTCTGCCGGATCAACCGGATTGTCATCCTGAATTTTTTCTGTGATGGCGTCTTTCAGTGCGCCCTGTTTGGTGCCCAATTGTGCCGCCACACGTTTTAAGGTGGAGGTCTGGTTTATTCTATCCAGTATATGATGTTGTAGCTCTGGCTCATGTACCGCTAACATTAAGTCACCCAGCAAACCCTGACGGTTCAGGCCGGCAACGGCAGCCATTCTTAAAGGCAGCGCCTGACCGTGTTCAATCAAGTGTGCTTTGGCTTGGTTGCTTTGTAGTTGTTGGGCCACGGTTAAATGGGCTTCTGTTTGTTCTTCAGCAGTGATTAATGCCAATAAATGGCTGAGTCGTTTGTCAGCCAGTTGTTGCAATTCACTGTCTGGGTGTTTCTTGACTATATCGAGTAATAGGCTGAGTTCCGTTATGCGATTCAGGGCGGCTTTTTGTACTTTGGGGCTGTTGTCATGGAACACGATATCAGCCAGATGGGCTTTTAATTCAGCGGCTGTGCTGTGTCGTACTGCTGTTAATCGGACTTGTTCGTTGTTACTTTGCCATTTTGGTTTGTTAAACCAATTAAGAATACTCATTAGGCTACCTTGGATAATAAGTTTCGTTCAATAAATCGCAGTTGTGCGCATCCATCATCAATAGTCAATAATTCACGCGACTGAAGCGT
>CAZWVE010000189.1:0-3827 GCA_964636925.1 uncultured Marinicella sp. | reverse complement strand
TGTCCATTTGCTGTTGATAAGCTTTTTGGGGTTTATGGCCATTATTAAAGGTTTTAAATAAAGACAATAAGGCTGTTGTGGTTTTGTATAACAACACCCATTGTGTTCTTATTGTTTGCTAAAAACTTTTTCGCCGTTAACCCAGGTTTCTAATACTTGGGTGCGCCAGATATCTTTAGGGTCAATGGTGAAAATATCCTGGTCAATAATAATAAAATCGGCGTATTTTCCGGGCTCCAGGGAACCATTGTTTTGTTCGTCGTGGGCGGCGTAAGCGGCACCGATGGTGAAGGCTTTAAAGGCTTCTTCGATGGACAAAGATTCTTCAGGATACCAGCCGCCAAGCGGTTGGTTGTCGCGGTCTTGGCGGGTCACGGCGGCATGTAAACCATAAAATGGGTTAATCAGTTCCACCGGAAAATCAGAGCCAAAGGCTAAATGAACCTTATTATCAAGCGCGGTTTGCCAGGCGTACGCACCGGCCATGCGGTCTTTGCCAATACGTTTTTCGGCCATGTTTTTATCGCTGGTGGCGTGGGTGGGTTGCATCGAGGCAATCAAGTCATATTCAGCCAGTCGTGGAATGTCTTCTGGCCGCATAATTTGTGCATGTTCGATACGGTGGCGCAATCGTTTTGAGAATGCTGTGGGTTCAGCCAATAGATTCAGGACTTCGGTATTGCCACGATCGCCGATGGCATGGATAGCGGCCTGAAAACCGGCAGCCACCGTTGGTGTCAGTTTGGCTTTTAAAGTATTCAGGTCCTGCACATACGCGCCATGGGTGTTGGCATTGTCGCTATAGGGTTCGTGTAAGAGTGCGCCGTAGCTGCCCAATGCGCCGTCCACCATCATCTTCACTGACCGTAATTGATAGCGATTAGCGATGTTGACCTGACCCTGTTTGAGTAGTTGTTCAAATTGGGGGTCTTGTGAAGCCAGCATGGCGTAAATTCGTATCGGCATTGATCCCGATTGAGCCAATTCCCGGTATATTTCATGGTTTTGTGCAGAAATGCCGGCATCATGAACATAGGTTAAGCCGACAGCATTTAAGTCTTTAAAGGCCTGTTGCAGGGCCGCAATTTTACTGTCTTTGCTGTGATCCGGAATATGCTTTGCCATTAAACCCATGGCATTATCAATGAGTATGCCGGTGGGTTCGCCGTCGTCATCTTTAACAATCAGATCATTATTGGCCGCAACTTTTCTGTTGATGCCGGCGGCTTTCAGGGCGGCTGAATTGGCCCAGCCGGCATGGCCGTCAATTCGGGTCAGCCAAATGGGTGGTTGATTGATGGACAATTCATCCAGATCGTGTTTAGTGGGAAAATCTTTTTCGGGCCATAAAGCCTGATTCCATCCTCGACCCAGCAGCCAGTCACTGTTTTGGTGATTGTTGAGGCCTTCTTGAATGGTTGATAAGACCTCATCAAAATCGTTAAGCCCTTGTAATTGGACCTGGGTCTGTGACAAACCATAATTCAATACGTGTCCATGGGCATCATGCAAACCGGTCAAAAGAATTTTATTGTTGCCGTCAATAACACGGTCAGCTTTTAGACTGTCACTGTGCGCGAGTATACGGCCACTGTGACTGTCAAAGCTGAGTGAATTGAAGGTTTCCAGTTTTTCACCGTTATGACTGTAGCCTTGAATATTATTGATTTGGATAATTTCACTCATGGCAGATAAGGGTAGGTGACACAATAAAAACAGACTGGCCAAAGTGGCCAAAGATTTGATTTGTGGCATGATGATAATCACAATAAAAGAGACCAGTATAACAGCACGCAACGTCATCAATAAACATTCTAGTTAAAAAAATCAGCTTGATTAATTGCAAATGGTACCAATTTAGTCCTATATGCGATAAAATGCGCTTATGATTAAAATGGCTCGCTTAACAGAATACGGCTTTATGCTGATTATGGCGTTGAAAAAAACGTCTCAACCGGTTTCAGCCGATTATCTGGCACAAACAGTGGGTCTGGAATTGCCGACTGTCAGTAAAATACTGAAACAACTGCGTAAAGCCGGTTTACTGGACTCTAAGCGAGGTGCACAGGGTGGCTATTATTTAATCAAACGTAAGCGAGACATTAGCTTGCACGAGGTCATTGAAGCCATGGAGGGACGCTTGGCCTTAACAGAATGTGCCGATGATGAAGGGCGTTGCGACCTCATCAGTCATTGCTACATGAGTGCCGGTATGCGTCGTGTGAACCAGGTGATTTCTCAGGCACTGCAAAATGTCACGGTCAGTGAAATCATGGATGACAAACAAAAAATTAATTTACAGATAAAATCATGAGTGAACAAAACGAAGTTGTGGTCGATAACCAACTGGTGCGCAATCGTGCCAATGAACGTTACAAAGAAGGCTTTTATACCGATATTGAGTCGGTCACCATTCCGCCGGGATTAAATGAAGACACCATTCGATTAATTTCTGCGAAGAAAAAAGAACCCGAATGGTTGCTTGACTATCGTTTGAATGCCTATCGGGAATGGTTAAAAATGCCTAAACCCAACTGGGCCAAGCTAAAAATACCGGAAATTGATTTTCAGGCCATCAGTTATTACTCGTCACCCAAGACCAAAGCCGAAAATGCACCCAAATCATTGGATGAAGTGGATCCGAAGATCCTCGAAACCTATGAAAAATTAGGGGTGCCTCTGCATGAGCGTGAACGCCTGGCCGGTGTCGCCGTGGATGCAGTATTTGATTCAGTGTCCGTGGGCACAACCTTCCGCAAAGAATTGGCGGAAGCAGGCGTAATTTTCTGCTCTTTTTCTGAAGCGGTTCAGGACCACCCTGAGTTGGTACGTCAATACCTGGGTACGGTGGTGCCACCCCGGGATAATTATTTTGCCGCTTTAAATGCCGCGGTTTTCAGTGATGGTTCCTTTGTCTATATTCCAAAAGGCACCCGCTGTCCGATGGAATTGTCCACCTACTTTCGAATTAATGCCAACCACACAGGCCAGTTTGAACGCACCTTGATTATTGCCGAACCGGGTTCTCATGTCAGCTATTTAGAAGGTTGTACCGCACCAATGCGTGATGAAAACCAACTGCATGCGGCAGTGGTGGAATTGATTGCCGCGGATGATGCCCACATTAAATATTCAACGGTACAAAACTGGTACCCCGGCGATGAAGACGGTAAAGGTGGTATTTATAACTTTGTCACTAAGCGTGGCAATTGTGCCGGTAAAAATGCCAAGATTTCCTGGACACAGGTCGAGACCGGTTCAGCCATCACCTGGAAATACCCAAGCTGTATTTTACGCGGTGATAATTCCAGTGGTGAGTTTTATTCAGTGGCTTTAACCAATAATCATCAACAAGCCGATACCGGCACGAAAATGATTCACATTGGTAAGAACACCAAAAGCACAATTATTTCCAAAGGTATTTCTGTGGGTAAAAGTCAAAACAGTTATCGTGGTTTGGTGCGGGTGGCGAAGCGCGCTGATAACGCCAAAAACTTCACCCAATGTGATTCTTTACTGATTGGTAAAGAGTGTGGTGCCCATACCTTTCCTTACACGGAATCGGCCAATATGTCGGCACAGCTGGAACATGAGGCCACCACTTCAAAAATTTCTGAAGATCAAATGAATTATTGCTTACAACGCGGTATCCCTGAAGAAGAGGCTATTTCTTTGATTGTGGATGGCTTTTGTAAGCAAGTATTTAAAGAATTACCCATGGAGTTTGCCGTAGAGGCCAAAGCTCTGTTAGACGTTTCATTAGAAGGAGCCATAGGCTAATGTTAGAGATCAAAAATATACACGCCAAAGCCGGCGATAAAGACATT
>CAZWVE010000188.1:0-3858 GCA_964636925.1 uncultured Marinicella sp. | reverse complement strand
CCCTTTGCCATGACTGCTTTAATGCAGGTCTTTTTTAAAGTCACAGAAGGCCAGGAGCCAAACCCTGAGTGGGAAGCGAAATTAGAACAGGGTTCAAAGAAATTTGTGCAATTAAAAGAAAAAGCCTTTAATTGGGTACAAGGTGACCGGGCCAAAGCGGATGATAATACCACCGCTAAAATAACCCAAACCGAGTAACCCCGATTGTTGACTCAAAACCCGGCATGACCGGGTTTTTTTATGCAAGAACTCAGTCAGCGTATTATCTCCATTATTGCCGCTATTCCTGCCGGTAAAGTCGCCACCTATGGGCAAATCGCCACCATGGCCGGTCGGCCACGTTCTGCTCGCCAGGTGGCACGTCTTTTGCACAGCAGCAGCGATAAATACGGTTTGCCCTGGCATCGCGTTATTAATGCCCGGGGAGTCATTTCACTGACCGAATTGGCGGCTGAAAAGCAACGGCAAAAATTATGCGCCGAAGGCATTGAAATTTCTCGGGGTGATAGAATAGACTTAACTGTTTATCAATGGAACCCCAATTGGCATGATTAAGACCGAAGAATTCAAAAAAAGACGCCAGCAACTCATGAAAAGGGTGGGTGATGATGCCGTTATAATTCTGAAAAGTCGTGATGAGATGTTGCGAAATGGTGATGCGCATTACCGCTATCGGCAAGACAGTGATTTTTATTATTTGACGGGTTTTAATGAACCTGATGCCTTGTTGGTTTTGGTTACCGGTGAAGGTCAGTCGGCGGAGATTTTATTTTGTCGGGAAAAGAATGCCGAGAAAATGATTTGGGATGGTCCCATGGTGGGAACTGAACAGGCCGTCAACGCCTATGGTTTTGATCAGGCTTATGATATTAAAGAAGCTGATCAACGTATGCCCGGTTTAATGCAGGACCGTGAACGACTGGTGTTTAAACTGGGTGAACATGAACCCTTTGACCATAAAATCACGACCTGGGTTAAAAATATCGAACAAAGAAAAGGCCAAAAATCACGGGCGCCGGATGAATTTGTCTCGGTCAATCCCATGATTCATGATATGCGTTTGTATAAAAGCGCAGCGGAAATCCGGTGTTTAAAAAAATCGGCTGAGATTGCTGTGAAAGCGCACCAACGAATGATGCAAGCCTGTCGGCCAGGTTTATTTGAATACGATTTACAAGCCGAGTTCCTGCATGAATTAACCCGACATCAGTCAGAACCCAGTTATCTGCCGATTATTGGTGGCGGCAATAATGGCTGTATACTGCATTATATTAACAACAATCAACCCTTAAGAGACGGTGATTTGGTGCTCATTGATGCCGGTGCGGAATATGATTATTATGCTTCGGACATTACCCGTACCTTCCCGGTGAATGGTCGCTTTAGTGCTCGGCAACGGGATTTATACCAGGTGGTCTTGCAGGCACAAAAAGACGCCATCGCTGCCGTCAAGCCGGGCAATCCGTGGAATAAACCACATGAAGCCGCGGTTGAGACACTGAGCCAGGGTTTGTTGGATTTGGGAATTTTATCCGGTTCTCTGGCGCAGGTCTTAGACGAGAAATTATATCGCCAGTATTACATGCACATGACCGGTCATTGGTTGGGTCTGGATGTCCATGATTGTGGTGATTATCAGGTGGATGACTTGTGGATTGAGCTGGAAAAAGATATGGTATTAACGGTTGAGCCGGCATTGTATATCGGCGAAAACTCACCGGCGCCGGCCGCCTGGCGAGGGATCGGTATACGCATCGAGGATGATGTTCTCGTCACCGCAACCGGTCATAACGTGCTGTCATCTGGCCTGGTAAAAGAAATTGATGATATTGAACATTTAATGAACACATAAAAGAGTATAACCATGAAAAAAATCACCACCGCTTTATTATTTTTCCTATGGGGTTCTGCTTCGGCTTTGACTGTCTCATGCGGTCATCTGTTTGACAGCGAACAAGGCCAATTTATTGATAATCAAGTGATTGAAATCACGCAAGACAGAGTTTCTGCCGTGACAGGTCAAGCCGGGCAAGCCATCGATTTAGACTTTAGTGACGGTTATTGTCTGCCGGGCTTAATCGATGCTCATACCCATATATCCTCACAAATGGGTCCCGATAGTTATATCAATAAATTTACGCTGAATGCCGCTGATGTTACTTTAAATGCGGTGCGGTATGCTGATCGCACTTTGCAAGCGGGTTTTACCACGGTGCGTGATTTGGGTGATTCATTTGGTGTGACCGTGGCTTTACGTGACGCCATAAAAGCAGGAAAGGTCAGCGGTCCAAGAATCTTCACTTCCGGCAAATCCTTGGCCACCACCGGCGGTCATGCTGATCCCAGTAATGGTTACCGTGATGGCTTGCACCCGCCGACCACGCCCGGAGATGGTGTGATTAACGGTGTTGATGAGGCCCGCCGGGCAGTTAGACAGCATTATCAAGACGGTGCGGATTTAATCAAAATCACCGCCACCGGTGGTGTCTTGAGTCAGGCATCCAGCGGTGACAACAGTCAGTTTGCAGAGGATGAACTTGAGGCCATTATTGACATTGCTCAGGATTATGGTTTTAAAGTGGCGGCTCATGCCCATGGTCAAGCCGGCATGAAGCGGTCCATTGAAGCCGGTGTTGATAGTATTGAACATGGCAGCTATCTGGATGATGAGATTGTTAAACTCATGAAGAAGCACGGTACCTATTTGGTTCCGACTTTAATGGCCGGTGCATTTGTTACCGAAAAAGCCAAAGAAGATGGTTATTTTCCACCGATGGTCGCTCAAAAAGCCGCCACCATCGGCCCGATTATGGGTGCAGCGTTTAAGCGCGCTTATGACGGCGGCGTGAATATTGCTTTTGGTACCGATAGCGGGGTTTCTGAGCACGGTCGCAATGCCGATGAATTTGCCTTAATGGTGGCGCAAGGGATGTCACCGGCTGAGGCCATTGTGGCTGCCACCAAATCTGCTGCTGATTTAATTGGTGATGATAAAATCGGGGTTATTGAATCCGGCAGCTACGCCGATATGGTGGTGGTCAAAAATAATCCATTAGATGATATTCAGACACTCACCGATATTCCGGTGGTTATTAAAGGAGGTCAAGTTATCAAAAATGACTACTGAAGTGAAAACAAAATTAGTCAATTATCAGGCAGGTGGTATAAAAGCACACAGCTTTCTGGCACAACCTGTAGAAAGCAGCAAACAAGCACCCGCCATTTTATTGGTGCCGATGTGGAAAGGTCGGGTGGAATTTATCGATCAAAAAGCCGAAGAAATGGCCGGTCGTGGCATGACGGCTTTGGCTGTGGACTTATATGGCGAGGGCAAAATTGCGGCAGATAATGACGAGGCAGCGGCTTTGATGCAACCTTTAATGGATGATCGTGCTGAATTACAGCAACGCATACAGGCCGGCTTTGATGTCCTATGTGAGCAAGGTGTTGCCACCGATAAGGTGGTGGCCATCGGTTATTGTTTTGGTGGCTTGGTGGTGCAGGATTTGGCGCGAATTAATAAAGACGTGGCCGGCATTATTTCTGTCCATGGATTATTCAATAAACCCGATATCAGCACGCCGGAGCATTGGCAAGCTAAGGTGTTATTGTTACATGGTGCCAAAGATCCCATGGTCAGTGATGAAGACTGGTTACAATTACGAGAAGAGCTGATGCAGGCTGACTGTGATTGGCAAAAACATGATTTTGGTTTGGCTTATCATGCCTTTACCACACCTGGAGCCAACGATCCTGATTTTGGTACGGTTTATGATAAAAAAGCGCACCGTCGCAGTGAACAGCTTATCACTGACTTTATTGCTGAAATTGCGGGTTAACTAGGTGCCGCAGAAGGTT
>CAZWVE010000187.1:0-3872 GCA_964636925.1 uncultured Marinicella sp. | reverse complement strand
GGATGCCGGGATTGTGGTGGACTGGCGTGAACCCGATGTGATTCGGGTGGCACCGGCGCCGCTTTATAACAGTTATAACGATGTCTATCGTTTTGTGGAGGCTTTGGTGGCGGCATTATGAGTGAACGCAGTGAACAGATTGTTATTTTAGGTGCCGGTTTGGTGGGTTCTTTGCAGGCTCTATTGCTGGCACAACAGGGTTATCGGGTGCGTGTTTATGATAAATTACCCGATATCCGCCGCCGCGCCATGTCCGCCGGTCGCTCCATTAACCTGGCTTTAGCCTCCCGCGGCCGCCATGCATTGGCTACCGCCGGTGTGTTAGAAAAAGCCGAGGCATTACTGATTCCGATGCGCGGTCGCATGTTGCACAATCAGCAGGGTGAACAAAAGCTTCAGCCTTACGGTTCGCGCGATACAGAGGCCATTTATTCCGTCTCAAGAGCCGGACTGGTGAGTCTGTTGCGGAATGAAGCCGAAGCCACCGGTTTGGTGACGTTTTATTTTGAACACGGTTGCGACAGCATTGATTTTAACGGTAACCGCTGTCAAATTAGTTATCGGGATGCTGACTTGCATATTGACTTTGATTATTTACTGGCTTGTGACGGAGCCGGTAGTGTCGCCAGACAACAAATGCAACAAAATAGTGAGCGTAAAACAGTGTTCAGCCGTGAATTTCTTGATCATGCCTATAAAGAATTGTCTTTACCACCGGATAAAAACGGTGATTTTCAGTTGGACAAAAACGCTTTACATGTGTGGCCACGGGATGATTATATGATGATTGGCTTACCCAATCCCGGCGGTGATTTTACGCTGACTTTATTTATGCCGAAAACGGGACCGGTGAGTTTTGCTTCGATTGATAATACCACGGCTTTGCACACCTTGTTTGATCAGCAGTTTGCCGATATTAAGCCGTTTATATCGAACCTGGAAGATGATTATTTCAATAACCCGACGGGCAAATTAGGCACTGTCAGATGTCAACAATGGTATCAAAATAGTGTCCTTTTGTTGGGTGATGCCGCCCATGCGGTGGTGCCCTTTCATGCCCAGGGTATGAACGCCGGTTTTGAAGATTGTGTGGCAGTGATGGAAGCACTTGAGCACAGTGGTCATGATTGGTCGGATTTATTTCAAACCGTGCAAATGTCACGCCAGGCGAATGCCAATGCCATCGCTGATATGTCCCTGGAAAACTATGTGGAAATGCGTGCCGCGGTCAATGACCCGCAGTTTCATATTAAAAAACAAGTGGCTTTCGCTTTGGAACAACGCTGGCCTGATTATTTTATCCCGCGTTATTCGATGGTGATGTTTCATCGTATTCCCTATGCCGAAGCCTATGCCCGCGGTCGGGTGCAAGCCCGCTTACTGGAACGGTTATGTCGTGGTATGAAGACGGCGGATAACATCGAATCGACCTTTGATTTTGAACGGGCGGAACGCTTAATCAAAGGCAGTTTATCACCCATCATGCAGGCAACCTAAACGCTGACCGTATTTGTTACAATATGATTTTTGTCTGTGATCAGATTTATGCACGTTAATGAAATAAAACATCCCCTGGTTCAACATTTAATTGGTCAGCTGCGAGAACATGACCGCAGACCGGCTGATTTCAGACCGGTGGTGGATAAACTCAGCTATTTGTTGTGTTATGAAGCCCTCAAAAACCAGGCCACCAGGGTCGAGGAAATTACCACCTGGGCCGGTACCACAAAAGTGCAACGTATGAATGATGACAACATAACCGTGGTGCCGATATTGCGCGCCGGTTTAGGGATGCTTAACGGCGTCATGGATTTACTGCCCTACGCGGCTGTTTCCGTGGTCGGCTTTGAACGCGATGAGACTAGCTTAAAACCCCGTGCCTATTATGAAAAATGGGCACCTGATGTGGCGCATAAAACCGCTTTGGTGATTGATCCCATGTTGGCCACCGGTGGTACATTTCTGGCCACAGTTGCGCGCTTAAAAGCGGTGGGCTGTGAACAGATACATGGTGTGTTTTTATTGGCGGCGCCCGAAGGTCTGTCCAAATTAAAGCAACAACATCCGGATGTGTCGGTAACGGTGGCGGCAGTGGATAAACACCTGAATGAGCTGGGCTACATTATTCCCGGTTTGGGCGATGCCGGTGATCGGATTTTTAACACCGTGGCCGACTAAATGAAGGGTTTCGGCCTTAACTGTCTGAAATACAGTTTAGGTCCTATCTTATGGTGGCAGGGACAACGGGTTAGAAAACGCACCCCGAAATTAACCGAACCGGTTGGCGATCGAATCGGTCAGCGTGGCGGCGGCAAACAATTGCGCCTACTGGTGTTAGGCGATTCGTCTGCCGCCGGTGTCGGTGTCACTGATCAACAAGCCGGTCTTTTAGGTCAAATCCTTTTAAACCTAAACAACGCTTATCAGATTAACTATGAGCTGCGCGCGCGAACCGGTGCGAGGACCCGGGATGCGCTTGCTGATTTAAAAAAAGCACTGCATCAATGTTGGCCCAGCAGTGTCGAGTTTGATGTCGTGGTGACGGCATTGGGCGTTAATGATGTGACCGGTCAAATTAGTGTAAAAAAATGGTGTCAGCAACAACAGTTACTGATGGAAACCATTCATAATAAGCTAAAACCAAAATTAGTCATTATCTCCGGTTTACCACCGATGCATTTGTTTCCGGCTTTGCCCACACCGCTTCGCCACTATCTGGGCGCTTGGGCTGATTTGTTTAATGATGAGTTAAAACTACTGTCAAAAAAATTTCCGCAAACCTCTTTTTTATCTGTGCGTGATTTACCATCACCGAAAGATGTCGCCAGTGATGGCTTTCACCCGGGTCCTGTCACCTATCAACAATGGGGTAAAGCTGTGGTAAAAATAATTCAACGTTCGGTTTAAGCCTTGATAACCCTTTCTGATGGTTATTCGGTTTTAGGCTTATGCTATAATTTTTGATTTTTAGATTCATTCGTTCATCATTTCTATATAAAAACGGGAGATAAGCATGTCTGAAAACCAATCCGCCTCAGGTCCGATTACGCGCGGGCCTTATCCGGAACTGACACCCCATGCGGTACTTGTCGGTTATTTTTTGGGTGTTATTTTGGCCATATCCATTGGTTATGCTTCGTTGAAACTGGGCTTTTCGATTGAAGGATCGGAGTTGGCGGCAATCTTGGGTTTTGGTATTTTGCGGGGCATGATGCGGCGTCGTTCGATTGTCGAAAATAACGTTGCGCAAACCGTGGCCTCCGGTGTGAACGGCGCGTCTTCGGGCATGATGTTTTCGGTGCCGGCGATCTTTATACTCGGTTACGGTATGGATTTTAATCCCTATGTGCTGACCTTTGGTGCCATTGCCGGGGCATTTTTGGGGATTGCCTTTATTATTCCCTTGCGTAAACAAATGATTGATTATGAGCGTCTGACCTATCCCGGCGGGGTGGCGGTGGCGTCGATTCTAAAATCACCCGGTGCCGGTATCCGTAAAGCTATGTTGCTGGTGGGTGCCATGGTGTTCTCCGGTGTGGTGCATGTGATTTCTCTGGCCTCAGGGGTCGAATATTGGCCTTTGTTTGAACAACTGGGTTTGCCGGAATACCTCAATGGCACCTGGTATTTATCCTTAATGACCATTGGTGTGGCTTTTATTGCTGGACGCGGTGGCTTGGCCTTTATTATCGGTGGTTTTGTTTGTTACTGGGTGCTGGCGCCGTTACTGGATATCACCGGTATGTTCCCGGTGGTGGATGGCGTCGCGGTCACGGATCCTGATCAGTTGCGTCTCATGTTATTTAGACCCTCGGGTATTGGCATGTTAATAGGCGGCGCCATCGTTGGCGTACTGTTCGCCTTGCCTTTGA